>JAYRLX010000073.1:0-12119 GCA_041905125.1 Caulobacter sp.
GGCGCTGTCGGCCAGCGTGCCGTCGAAGTCAAAGATGACCAGTTCGTACCGCGAGACGCCGTTCTCCCCCACCCGTTCAAAGTCCCCCTGAGCGCCGCGCCGTCGCGGCCGTTCTCTCCAAGTGATAGACCGATCCCCGAAAGCTTGTCGTCCTAAACTTGCTCGGACGCGCTTCGAAACCACGCCAATCTAGTCTAGCGCGGACTCGTAGAGATCCGGCTTGAAGCCGACCAAACGCCGGTCTCCCAAATCCAGAACCGGTCGCTTGATCATCGAAGGATTGGCCAGCATCAGGCTGATCGCCTTCTCACGATCGACGCCCTGCTTATCGGCGTCGTCGAGCTTGCGGAAGGTCGTCCCCGCGCGGTTGAGCAGCGGCTCCCAGCCCAACTCATCGACCCAAGCCTCCAGGCGCGGACGGTCGATCCCCAAGCTCTTGTAGTCGTGGAAGGCGTAGACCCGTCCCCGGTCCTCCAGCCACTTGCGAGCCTTGGCGACCGTGTCGCAGTTCTTAATGCCGTACATCGTCAGGGTCATGGCCGTCGTCCTCGGCGAATCCGCGTCGCCCCTGGCCTAGATGAGCCGAGCCGCGACGCCAACCTCAGCCGGCGAGATCCCAGCTCTTGAGGACGATGTGACGGGTCTGGCCCAGCTTGCTCTGGACAAGGACGAAGCGGTCGATCGTCCACGGGATCGGCGCGATGGCCTGGGCCGGAACAACCTGCCCGTCATAGAGCAGCGTCACGTGCGGGACGAAGGCCTTGTCCGGCTTCAGGCCGACCTTGGCCATCTCCAGCCCCAGCCGTTGCTGAAAGCCGACCAGGGCGTCGAGACCTGCGCCGGCCTGCAGCGTGAAGGGATTGTTCCCCGGACGGTTGGCGAAGCTCATCGCGCGATCGAAGACGACTTCGAACGGCGCGCCAGCGATGGCCGAGCCCGCCGCCTCGCCCTTGCGAACGATCTCGGCGGGGAGACCCACATAGTCGCCCAGGTGATGCAGCGTGACGTGGAAACGGTCCGTCAGCAGCGGCTGCCCCCGCAGAGCCAGGGTCTCGCGCAGTCGTTTCGCCTCGCTGGCGATGCGTTCCGCCGTGGCCGTGTCCGGATACAGCAGGAACATCAGCCGATCGGTCGGCGTCGGCGGGTCGAACCCCGGCAAACCCAGTTGTGTCATGAAGTCCTAGGAGGCTCGCCCTGCGGAATCGACGCGGGTCCAGACCTGCGACTTGCAGAGGAAGTTCGGCAGCAGGCAACCTTTGGCGCGCAGGGACGCGCGATCCAGCAGGCGCACCTGGCCCGAGAAGGTCATGTTCAGATCGGGCACGAACACCCGCCCCTTCCAATCCACCGGACCGGTCGGCGAGAAGTCGCGAAGCAGCTGCATGCCGATCAGCTCGCGATTGCTGCCCTTGCGCACGTCCGCTTGCGCTTCGGCGTTGGCCCAGACCACGTTGCCGCAGGTGCCGTCACCGCAAGGCTTGATCTCGATGTGGACGCTGCCTTTCGGGTTGCTCCAAACCCCGTAGATGTCGCCCGCTCGCAGCGGCGAAGAATCGGCGGCCCAGGCCCCCTGCACGCTCGCGAAGGCCAATCCCAGGATCGCAAATCCCAACGCCACTCGGTTCATCCTGACCTATCCTTCCACCCGTCCGGGCGACAAAGAGAAACACGCCGACAACATGAGGCGGCCGGCGCTCAACGCCTATATCGCCCCTTCGTTTTTTCGGCGGCGAATTGAACGTCCAGACATAACGTCTCTGGAGCCATTCGGATCGGGAGCCGGCGCCCTCCCGCTCCGCCTAGACCCTTAGGCCTTTCATCACCCAATAGGTCACGGCCGCCGCGACAAGGGCGATCAGAAACGCCAACCATGGCGGCGCGAAGGCGAGCTTGGGATCGTTATCCAGTTGCGCCCGACCGGTCACCATCGGGCGGATCAGGTTCGAGCGCTTGTAGACAAGGTAGAAGACAACGGCCGCCACGTGCGCGAGCACCAGCAGCTGAATGGCCGTGAAGCTCCACTCGTGCCACTGGGCGAACTGGCGGCCTGTCTCGAAGCTCACCCGGTCCGCCAGAGGGCCGGACTCCAGGCCGTCGATATCGACCGAGAACAGCCCCGTCACCACCTGGGTGATGATGGCCGCCAGCAAGGCCAGGACGCTGAGGGCGCCGACCGGATTGTGGCCCGGGGTCGACGAGGGCGTCCGATCGCCGAGCGTGCGGGCATAGGCCAGCACCGCGCGCGGCCCCTTCACGAACTGCGAGAACCGCGCGCTCTGGCTGCCCACCAGGCCCCAGATCAGCCGGAAGGTGATCAGCGCCAGAACGGAATAGCCGGACCAGCGATGCCAATCCATGTGGCCCGTTTCGGCGGACCACCAGGAAAAGCCGATCAGCCCGACCAGCGCCCAATGGATCAGGCGCGTGGGCGCGTCCCAGAGCTTGAAGCCACGCGATCTGGGCGCGGTCGAGAAGGCGTCCGAGGCCATAAGGCTAGTTCCGCGGCGTGCGGAAGGACTCGTGACAGCTCTTGCACGAGGCGCCGACGGCGCGGGACTGGCCGCGCAGGCCGTCCAGGTCGCCAGCGGCCGCCAGTTGCTGCAGGCGCGACACCTCGAGCTGGGCGCGGTTGACCGCGGCCGAGAACTTGGCCGGATCCGTCCAGACCTCGGGCTTGGCGTCGGTCGGCAGCTTGGACTCCGGTCCGCTGCCCTTCGGGAACCACGAGGGGATCTGCGTGGTGAGCGTCTTCAGCTTGGCGGCGTTGTCGGCGATCAGCTTGCGGTCGGGCGTGTCCTTCTTCAGCTCATCCGAGATGGCCTTGTTGGCGGCGCCGATCTGCTTGAAGTTGTCATGCCTGGCCTTGATGGCCTTGCCCGCGGGGGTGTTGGGAAGATTTCCGGCCTCGTGCGCCACCGCGCCCGTCGCCATCACGATTCCCACGACAATGCCGAAGGTCGCGGCTTTGCTCATCAGCGTCATGCTCTCTGCCTCCCAGTGATTCCTGGGTGAGTATGGCGCCGTCCGGCGGGCGCGACTGCCTGTTCGTGGCCGATGACGCCAAATTCCGCGCGCGCCGCCGCTTCGGGCGCACCGGATAGGCTTTGGCGCCATGATCGTGGTTCAGCTGTCCTTGTCGTTGAACATTGAACTTGTTCAGCCGAGCCGCCCAGGTTTGACCGCCGAGCAGACGAAGTTGCGCGCTTCGCTTTTGTCTCCCGCGCCGCGATACCAGGCCTTTTGGGGATAGGGACACAGCGGCCTTTGGAGCGCCACCGAGGATCCCGCATAGCGCGTCGCGATGACTTGCGACGGCGCGGCGCCCTTTTCCACCCATGTATCCAGCGCCGTGAAGAGATCATATTGCGGCGTCGAGAAAGGCGGCGGCTTCACCACGGCGTTGGCGGTGTTGAAGGCGTCGGGGCCCGGCCCGCCGCCGCAGTGGGCCATGCCCGGGACCATGAACAGTCTCGCGAAACTCTGCGCTCGGCCCACGCCGCCCGCCTCCTTGGCTAGGCGGTCGTAGAAGGCGATCGACTGGTCGGGCGGCACGAGGCTGTCGGCCCAGCCGTGATAGATGATCAGCTTGCCGCCGCGAGCGCGGAACTTGCGCAGACTTCCGCGGGTGGCGTCGTTGACCGAGGCGTCAAGGGCGGCGTCGACCTTGCGCATGTCGCGATCGACCTGAAAGCCCGCCCAGTTCCAGTCGGGGCCGAACACCCACTTGAACACGCTGACGAACGGCGGCTGCGCCTTCGGCCGCGACTGCAGGAAGTCCCAGCCGAAGTGGCCCGGCGCCTCGCTGCCCTTCGGCCAGCCAAAGAATCGAGCGCGACCGGCCTGATCGGTCGGTCCCGAGTAAAAGGCGCGAACCGTCGCGACTTCCGCCTGGGTCAGGCAGTCGGCGCCGTCCCCGCCCTTGCAAAGCAACTCGGCGGGATCGAACCGACAGGCGCGCGGATCGCCGACGAACGGGTCGCTGGCCACACCGCTTCCGCTCCCCGCGCAGCGCGCAAGGACCGCGTTGTTGAGGGTCTGCAGCTTGGCGTCAGACAGATGACCTCCTGGCCGGAGATTGGCCGCCAGATCGTTCCACAGAACCGCCGCGTGGCCCCAGGTGCGATTGATCACGGGGGCCCCGACGAGCACGCCGTCGTAGTCCTCGGGATAGTAGAGGGCCTCGATCAGCCCTTGCTGTCCGCCGGTGGAGCATCCGGTGTAGTAGGCCCGCGCAGGCCTGGCGCCATAGTAGGCTTCCGCGATCGCCTTGCCGGTGACGGTCATGACGTGCGTCGAGAGCCGCCCCCAGTCGCGCCATTTACGCGGGTGGCCGATCAAGGCGTCGCCATCGAGCGGCGTCGCCGGCGCGGTCCCCGTATCGGTCACGGCGCTGACGTAGCCGCGGCGCACCCCGGCCTCCATCGCGCCATAACCGGCGGCGAGCACGCCCCCGAAGCCGCCGTTGCCGTTGCCGTGAAAGACGCCCCGAGACGCCCCGGTTTTTGAGGTCGTTGATCGGGCTGAACTTGGCCCCTCCCCGATTGACCATGCCGTTGTGAAAAGTGCTGCCGGGGATGACCACGCCCGAGCCCACCGGATCGGCGTAGGTGGCGTAGGTGGTGAACGGATTGCCGGTCACGAAGCGGCTGTCATAGGCGACGCCGAAATAGCCCGCCTCCGCCTGCAGGTTGGTCGAGCCCGGCCCCGTGACGGACAGGAGCTGGTCGGCCGGGTTTTCGGATTGGTCCTGAGTGTAGTCGGCCGACACCGTCAGCCTCACGCGTTCGTTCGGCGCGATCAGCAGCGAGCCCTTGATCGCGCGCACGTCGTCACCGCCCTGATGGCCGATGGTGCAGTCGCTGGGCGAGAAGTTGCTGGCCGTGGTGTTGATGGCGCTGGAATAGGGCAGCCGCCCCGCCAGGGCGGGCGTGCCGAGCCGGTTCATCTCGCACCGGAAGTCCAGCACCCGCTGGTAGCCTTCGCGCTTCTTGGAGACCGCGCCGACCTGCAGCGCCAGCTTGTCGCTGAGCGGCAGGTTGAAGCCGGCGCGGAAGTCCCGCCGGCTGTAGTCGCCAACCGTCATCTGGGCGTAGCCGCTGGTGCTGGTCAGGCTGGGCTGCTTGCTGACGATGTTGATCGCGCCGGCCAGCGCATTTCGGCCGAACAGCGTGCCCTGCGGACCGCGCAGCACCTCGATGTGGTCGAGGTCCAGCAGGTCGAAATTGGAGCCGAGCAGCAGCGGATAGTAGACGTCGTCGACATAGTAGGCGACCGCCGGCTCGGAGCCGAGGCTGGTGTCCCCTTGACCAATGGCGCGGATGAAGGCCGTGACGCCGGGCCCGAACGCCCCGGGCGCACGGCGGAAGGTGGCGTTGGGCACCACCGCCGAGAGGTCGGCGGTGTTCTTGACCCCACGCTCCTCGAGCTGCTTGGAGGTCACGGCGGTGATCGCGATCGGCGTGGCCTGCTGATTGGTGGCCTGGCGCGTGGCGGTGACCACGATCTCCTGGATTTCAATTGTCTGCTCGGCGGGTGGCGCGGTTTGCGCGCAAGCGGCCGACGCGGCGAAAGCGAGCGCCAGCGCCGAAACCGACGCAAGAATGGCGTTGTTAGCCATAAAACTTATCCCCCCAACTTGTTATATCTATGCCTGGGCCGCGCCCTTCATGGCGCCTAGCGGATACTGATCAGCCCGCAACTACCCTATCTAAGATTGACTGCAGAACTTGCCCGCATCGGCGCCTTGACTTGTGGTCAGGCCTCCCCCGTTCAAGGGTCCCCCGACGCCGCGAGCATCCGCCGGCCGTCAAACTGAACTCCAATGACCGATGCGGCGCCGCAGAGCGGTGACTATGTCTGACAACCGCCAATTGCGACCGTGACACGCCCCCAGGGAACGCGACGAGCGCCCCGGCGGCCACCGGTCGAGAAGGCCAGTGGAGTTGTCGTCCAACTGTCATGGGTGGTCGATAAGCAGGCTCGAGCTTTCCTTGGGCCATCACGCCGGGCATGTCCGCCTGTTTCCGCACCTGTGTAACCGGGGTCGTCGCACTCCTGCCGGCCCATGCGGCGATCGCTGGCGCGCCCACCAGCCTCGGCGACAATCTCGTGAAACTGGCGGCGGAACGAGACATCGTGATCCTCTATGCGCCAGAACTGGTTGCCGGCCGAAGCGGCCGGGTTGTGCCGCCAGGCCTATCGGCAAGGGCGGCGATCGAGGCGCTGCTGATCGAGACGGGCGCCAGCGTTCGCGAGGTGCGACGGGGCGTCTTCGTGCTCGAGAAACGCGGTGACGCCAGGCCTCCGCGACCGGTGGCGACGCTACAGGACGAGGGGCCCAGCGAGGTCGAGGCGGTGACCGTCAAGGCCGCCTACGCCGCCAGCCTCGATCGGTCCCTGGCCCTAAAGCGCCGCTCCGCCTACGCGCTGGACGCCGTCAGCGCCGAGGACATCGCCCGCCTGCCAGCCGCCAACGCCGCCGAGGCGCTGCAGCTGGCGCCGGGCGTCAGCCTTGAGCGGCACCGGGGCGTGGGCCTCTATGTCAGCGTCCGAGGTCTGGGCCCTCAGTTCCAGAACGTCCTGCTGAACGGCCGCCCGCTGGCCATGAACGACCTCGTCGAGAACGGCGGCTTCCGTGGGCGGCAGTTTCGCTTCGAGGTCCTGCCCGCCGACGTCATCGACCAAATCGAGGTCGCCAAGTCGACCACCGCCGACATGGACGAGGGCGCGCTGGGCGGCAATATCGACGTGCGAACGTTCAAGCCGCTTGATCGCGGGCGGCGCTCGGTCGTCTCGGTGCGCATGTCCGAGGGCCGCGCCGACCGGCGCGATCCTTCGGTGTCCGGCGTGTGGAGCTGGATCGACGACAGCGGGCGCTTTGGCCTGCTGGCGGGCGGCGTGATCGAGCGGCGCCGCATCCGCAACGACCGGCTCTACCAGACCGGCTGGAACCTCAATCGCTTCGCCAGCGTGCTCGGCCCCGGCCTCTACACCCCGACGCGCACGCGGCCGACGATCGAGCTCGAAGACCGCCGCATGGCGTCGGGTGACTTCACCCTGCAGTGGCGGCCATCGCCGCACTGGCGGCTGGACATCGACCTGCTGGCGACGCGTCTGGACGCCCACTACGACGAGTACGGTCTGGACATCTATCCGGACGACGCCTCGATCTCGAAACCTCGCTTCGTACCGGGCAGCCAGGTTGTCAAGGGCGACACGGTGCAGGCCGGGATCATCGAGGACGCCCGCTGGATGGCCTCACAGGAGACCAGCCTGAACCGCCACGACCTTTTCGCCCTTGGCATGCACGAACAGTGGACGAGCGGCCCCTGGACGGTCGACGCCGACTACGCCTTCTCCCGCGCCCGCAGCTACCATCCGGACGGACGGGGCACGGTCCGCGCCCGCGTCGCGTTCTACGCGCCGCTGGAATACGATTTCGGCCACGGCCTGGCCGGCGGCCCGACCCTGCGCACCACCCGCGACTACGCCGATCCCGCCAGCTTCGCCGGCCAGACCTTCGACTACACCTGGAAGGACTCGCGCGACACCGACCAGCTCTACAGGCTGGACGCGCGCCGTGACTTCGACGCGGACAAGCTGTCGTTCGGCTGGGAAGCACACATCCGCAAGCGCGACTACAGGCGGCGCGACTGGAACCTGGACACCCTGGTCGGCGCGCCCCTGACCAGTTTGGGACCTCGGTACTATGGCCGGACGCCGTTCGACGATTTCCTGGTCGGGGCGCCAGCCGACCTGCCGCGCCGCTGGGTCGCGCCGGATGCCCGCGCCTTCTATGACCTGCTCTACACACCCGCGATCGCCGCCCAGGCGCCATCCCTGGCGGACATGCGCAATTCATTCGTGGTGCGCGAGGCGATAACCTCGGCCTATGCCCGCTATGACTTCGCAGCCGCCGTGCGGGGCCTGCCGGTCAGCGGCGACGTCGGCCTGCGCTATGCCAGAACCCGCCAGACCTCGGTGGGCGTGGTCTCCAGCGGGGACGCCCCTCTGCCGGTCCCATGGCGCAAGGATTATGGCGACTGGCTGCCCAGCGCCAATCTACGGGTCGAGCTGACCTCGAACCTCCTGCTGCGCCTGGCCGCCTCGCGGGTGGTGAGCCGGCCCAACGTTATCGACAGCGCCCCGCGCATCACCCTGGCGCGCGACACCCCGACCGCCAACGGCGGCAATCCCGAACTGGCCCCGTTCCTGGCCACCCAGGCCGACGTCTCGCTGGAGTGGTATTTCCCCGGCGGCGGAGCGGTCAGCCTCGCGGCGTTCGACCGACGGCTGGACAACTACATCACCGCCCAGAACACGTTCATCGACGTGCCGGGGCGCGGCAAGATCCTACTGTCGACCAATGTCAACGGCGGCGATGCGCGCCTACAGGGCCTTGAGGCGACTTTCAGCCGGATGTTCCATGAGTTGCCGGCGCCCTTCAACGGGGTGGGCGTTCAAGGCGCGGCGACGCTGGTGCGTAGCCAGGCCAACTACTTCGCCGGCGACCGAGTGATCCGCAATGCGCTGCTGGGTCTCTCGCGCTCCACCTGGAGCGCGCTCGTGTTCTACGAGAAGGGTCGGGGCTCGGTGCGTCTTGGCTACAACTGGCGCGGTTCGTACCTGACGTCGATCGGCAGCTCGGTCACGGCGCCGGCCACCACGGCGGCGTTTGGATCGCTGGACGGGGCTGCTTCGTGGCGACTGAACCGCCATGCCACCCTTTCCTTGGAGGGCGTCAACCTGACCGACGCTCGCCGCTACGTCTATGGCGAGACCCGCGACCAGCCGATGGAAATTCATCACTGGGGCCGGTACATGTCCGCGAGGATGAGATGGGCGTTCTGACCTTCCGTGGCGCGGGCGCGCGCGGCGATCCGCCCGATGGTCCCAGCGCGTCAGCGCCGGCCAACCCGCCGCTGGAGGCGCCGCGCTTCGAGGCGCTGGTGTCGCGTTATCGTCGTCCGTTGATGCGCTTCTTCCAGCGTCGGTCGGTCGGAGCCGAGGACGCCGAGGACCTGACGCAGGAGGTCTTCATGCGGCTGTCGCAGCGGTTCTCGCGCCTGCACTGGGGCAATCCGGACGGGCTGGTGTTCACGGTCGCCGCGAACGCCCTGATCGACCATGAGCGTCACCAGCGCTCGCGCCAGCGCGGACGCCATGTCGAGGTCGACCCCGCCCTCCCCGCCGACGAGCCCACGGCGGAAGCCGCCCTGGACGGACGGAAACGGCTGACCAAGCTGGTGGCGGCCCTGGACGACCTGCATCCGAACGCGCGCGCGGTCTTCGTGCTGTGCCGCTTCGAGAACCTGACCCAAGCCGAGGCGGCCGCGCGCCTGAACCTGTCGCTGAGCGCCGTCGAGAAGCACATGATGAACGCCCTGGCTCGGCTGCGCGAAGCCATCGAGACCACGCATGACGCCTGACCAAGACCTCGATCCCCGCCGCCTAGTGGCGGCCAGCCTGACCCGAGACCTGACCGCCGTCGAGCAGTCCGTGCTGGACGCCTGGTCGGCCTCGTCCGCCGACGCCCGCGAGGAGATCGCCCGCACGCGCGAGGTGTGGCTGGCCATGGGCCTGGCCGGCGACCATCCCGCCGTTCGGGGATTGCGCCGCGACGTTCGCCGTCAGGCGCGTCTGGACCGCCGTGCCGCGCCGGATCGTCGCCCGTTGATCGCGGGCGTCACCCTACTCGCAGCCGCCCTGGTCGTGGGCGTGGTCGTGCGGGTCCAGCCGCGGGTTGACGCCTACGCCGCGCCCGCGCACGCCCCCGCCCGCCTGGCCCTCGCCGACGGTAGTCATGTCGTGCTCAGCCCAGGTGGTCGCCTGACCGCACGCTTCACGCGCCACGCCCGAGACGTCTCGCTGGATGCGGGCGACGCCTTCTTCGAAGTGGCGCACGACAAGACGCGACCGTTTGCGGTGGCGACCTCGGGCCGGACGCTGACCGTGCTGGGCACGCGCTTCAACGTGGCCGGCGGCGGTCGCCTGACGGTGTCACTGGTTGAGGGTTCGCTACGCGTCAGCCAGCCGGGAGCCGCCAGCGTGCTTCTGCGTCCCGGCCAACGCTATGTCGGCGCGGCCGGGGTTGGCGGCGGCGCTCAAGCGGGCGACGTGAAGGCCGACGCGGCCTGGACCGAAGGCCGCGTCGTATTGGCCAATGTCAGCCTGTCCCAGGCGGCTGAACGGCTGTCCCGCGCCTCTGGCCGGCGGGTCGCGCTGACGGATCCCGCCCTCGCCCATCTGCGCCTGTCGGGCTCACTGGACATTGGCCGGATGAAAGATGTCGGAGCGGCGCTGGAAGTCCTGCTGCCGGTGCACGCGCGGCTCACCTCTGGCGGAGACCTGATCCTGTCCCCATCCGACGGATCGTCTCGACACGGATAAAATCGAGACTTTTCAACAGGATCGTCGCAAATATTTCACCAATGCCGGACTGAGGGCCGGCGCTCGCCCTTCCGTTCTTCTGCCCTGACCCGCGCCTCCCCGCGGGCCCAGTAAAGACCGGGGGATACCATGTTCAACTCGAAGTTCCTGTCCGCGCCCTGCGCGGGCGCTGTCGCCATTCTCGCCTTCGCCGCCCTGGGCGCGAGCCAGGCGCAAGCCGCCGACGCCGCGACGCCGGCGGCCGAACCCGCAGACGCTGTCGAAGCGATCGTCATCACCTCGTACGGCAAGAGCCTGCAGGCCGCCGCGGCGCTGAAGCGTTCGGCCGACTACGGCCTGGACGCCGTCAACGCAGAGGACATCGGCAAGTTTCCGACCCGTAACGCCGCCGAGGCCCTGCAACTGGTCACCGGCGTGACCATCGATCGTCAGCGCGGCTCGGGCCTCTATGTCAGCGTCCGCGGCCTCGGCCCTCAATTCCAGTACACCGAACTCAACGGCCGCTCGATCGCCGTCAACGACCTGATCGAGAATGGCGGCGCGCGCGGCCGTCAGTTCCGCTTCGAAGTGCTGCCCGCCGAACTGATCTCGCAGATCGAGGTCGTGAAGACCCCGACCGCCGACATGGACGAAGGCGCCCTGGGCGGCAACATCAACATCAAGACCTTCAAGCCTTTCGACCTGGGCAAGAAGGCCGCCTTCTCGGTGCGCGAAACCTATAACGACGTGCGCAAGAAGGCTGATCCGTCAGTCTCGGGCCTGGTCAGCTGGACCAACCCGGACAAGACCCTGGGCCTCCTGGCCTCGGGCCTCTACGACGAGCGCCACGTCCGCAACGACCGCCTCTACATGGTCGGCTGGAACCTCGATAAGTTCAAATCCGTGCTGGGGTCGGGTCTGTACACGCCGACCCGCACCCGTCCGACGATCGAGACCGAGCATCGCAAGCTCTATTCGGGCGCGGTGTCGGGCCAATGGAAGCCGAACGGCGACTTCCAGACCGACGTCGACGTCATGGTCACGCGTCTGGATGTCGACTACGACGAGTTCGGTCTCGACATCTATCCGGACGACACCACCTTCGCCGCGCCGAGCTTCGTGGCCGGCTCGCAGAAGGTGGTCGGCGACACGGTCGTCGGCGGCACGATCAACAACGTCCGCTGGATGGCCTCGCGCGAGACCAGCCTGAACCGCCACGACCTGGCGATCTTCGGGATCAAGCAGGCCTGGACGCCCGGCGCCTGGACCTTCAACGCCGAGTACGGCTATTCGCGTGCTCGCAGCTACCACCCGGACGGCCGGGCCACGACGCGCGACCGCATCGCCTTCTTCGCGCCGCTGACCTACGACTTCTCGCGCGGCTACACGGCGATCCCGCAGCTGACGACGACGGTCGATTACACCAATCCGGCCAATTTCGTCGGCCAGGCGTTCGACTACACCTGGAAGGACTCGCGCGACAGCGACGAGACCTTCCGCCTGGATGGGTCGCGCGTCTTCTCGGGCTGGTTCACCAAGGTCGCGTTCGGCGTCGAACAGCACAACCTCAACCGCACCTACCTGCGTCGCGACTGGGTGCTGAACGACATTCTGAACGTCCCGCTGACGACCCTGGGCGCCAGCTTTTACCAGCCAATGCCGTACTCGGGCTTCCTGTCGGGCCTGTCGGGCAACTCGCCGCGCACCTGGGTCTCGCCGACCAGCGACGCCTACTACAAGAAGATGTACAC
>JAYRLX010000527.1:0-2158 GCA_041905125.1 Caulobacter sp.
ACCCGGGCCGCCACATCAGCGATCCGTATCCGAACACCCAGCGATCTTCGCCGCCGCCTGCCAAACCCATCACCATTCCCGACTGGACGCGCCTTTCATGACCCATAGCGACGCCGCCCCGTCCCGCAAAGCCCGCCGGAGCCGTCTCTTCGCGCCTTTCATCCTCGCCGCCCTCGTCGCGGGCGGTTGGAGCTATGGCTGGTTCTGGCTGCGCGGCCAGGCCGAGCAGAAGATGGACGCCCAGGCGGCCGACCTGAAGTCGCGGGGCTACGACCTGTCCTGGAGCGGGCGGACCTTCCACGGTTTTCCCTTCCGGATGAATGTCGACCTGACCAACGCCCGGGTCGCCGAGCCGACCGGTTGGGCCGTCCGCGCGCCGGTGCTGAAGGGCGAGGCGGCCATCTTCGACGTGACCCACTGGGTGATGGTCGCGCCGCAGGGCGTGGTGCTGACCCGTCCGGAGGCCGGCGACGTGTCGATCACCGGCCAGGCCTTGCGCGCCAGCATCTCGCACATCAAGGAATATCCGCCGCGCATCTCGGTCGAAGGCGCGGGCCTGACCTTCACGCCGGCGCCGGGCGCCAAACCGTTCCAGCTGGTCTCGGCCGACGGCATGCAGCTGCACCTGCGCGCGGGTCCGGATGACCAGGGCGCGATCTTCTTCAAGGCCGATGGGGCCAAGACCGCGTTCACCGGCCTCTTGGGCCGCATCGCCCAGGACAAGACCGCATCCATGACGCTGGAGACCAAGCTCTCGCACGTCTCCGCCCTGCGCGGCCGCAATTGGGAAGCCGCCGTGAAGGGCTGGAGCGCCGCTGGCGGCCAGATCACCTTTGAGCAGAGCCAGATCCTGGCCGGCGACGCGGAAGGCAAGGCGAAGTCGGGCGTGCTGTCGGTCGATTCCGACGGACGCCTGACCGGCGACCTCGAAGTGGCCATCAAGGAGCGCGCCGACCTCTCCAAGCCGATCCGCACGCCGGAGCAGGCCCTGGCCGCCGCCGCCCAGGCCATGGGGCGCGAACCGGTCATCGAGGCCAGCCTGCATTTCCGCGACGGCCGCAGCTTCCTGGGCGTCCTCGATACCGGGCCCGCGCCGACCGTCTACTGACCGAGCAACGATCACCCAAAGCGCAATTTTCTTCCCGCTAAGGCTGGCTATTGCGTGTTTGGCGGCAAAGACTATGGTCCCGCCTCCAATTTCGGGGAAGAACATGGGCAGCGACGCGACGGACGCCACACCGTCTCTCGAAGAGGTCCGATGGCGGCTCGACGCCATCGACGGTGAACTGCTGAAGCTGCTCGACGAGCGCGCCAGCCTGGCCGGCGCCGTCGCCGCGGCCAAGCGCGCCTCGGGCGACACCGGCTTTGGCCTGCGCCCCGGCCGCGAGGCTCAGATCGTCCGCAAACTGCTCGACGCGCCGCGCAAGGGCGCCTCCAACGCCCTGGTCATCCGCATCTGGCGCGAGATCATGGCCGACAATCTGGCGCGCCAGGGCCCCTACCAGCTGGGCGTGTTCGGCGGCCGCGAGCCTGCCCGCACCGTCGAGCTGACTCGCCTGCGTTTCGGAACCGCCCCGCGTCTGTCTCTTGTTCCCACCGCCCAGGACGCTCTCGCCGTCGCCCGCGCCCCCTGGGGCGTCGCGGTGCTGCCCCTGTCGAGCGACACGCCCTGGTGGGGCCGCCTGCTGGCCGAACCCAAGCTGAAGGTGTTCGCCGCCCTGCCCTGCCTGGCGACCTGGGGCCCGCAAGCGGCGCTCGCCGTCGCCGAGGTCGAGGTGGAGCCGACCGGCGGCGACCAGACCTTCTGGGTCACCGACTCGCCCAAGAGCGCCGCCGCCATCGTGGACGCCCTGGGCCAGGACGGCGTCGCCGCCGAAATGATCGCCGAGGCCGGCGGGCTGAAGCTGTTTTCGCTGTCGGGCTTCTTCCAGCCGCACGACGAGCGACTGGCGCGCGCGCCTGGCCAACTGACGGGCGTCATCGGGGCTGCGCCCGAGCAGTTCGACGTGTAAGAAGCGGCCGCCGTACATCTGAACCGTACGTAGCCTGAGTAGTCCGATGACCGCCTCCGCCGACCGCTTCGCCGCGCAGCGCCCCGTCCCCAAGGCCGGGATCCTGGACATCCACGCCTATGTCGGCGGCAAGTCGAAGGTCGAAG
>JAYRLX010000074.1:0-12102 GCA_041905125.1 Caulobacter sp.
AAGAGCTGGGAGGAGATGATCAAGACCCGGATCTTCGATCCGCTGAGCATGACCAGCACCGTCTCCAGCCCGGCCCTGGTCGACAGGTCCCGCCGCGCCTCGCCGCACGCGCGCCTGGGGCCGCCGACGCGGGGCATGGGGCCTCAGAAGGTCCTGCCCTTCGACAACAGCTTCGACGCCGCCGCTCCCGCCGGCGGCGTGAACTCGACGCCCAAGGACATCGCTCGCTGGATGCTGACGCAGCTGGGCCTGGGCATGACGCCCGAGGGCAAGCGCCTTTGGACCGCCCCCACCGCCCGCGAGATGTGGAAACCTCACACGATCACCACCTGGTCGGACGGCCCGATCGACGACAACCCCGTCCGCCCGTCGATCCAGGCCTATGGCCTGGGCTGGTTCGTGCAGGATCACCGCGGCGAGCGCCTGCTGTGGCACACCGGGGGGCTCGCGGGGTTCATCTCCTATACGGGCCTGCTGCCAGGCCGGAAGTCCGGGATCATGGTGATGACCAACGCCGAGGAGACGCCGGTGCTGCGCACCCTGCGCTATGGCGGCCCCGACCGCCTGCAGGGCCGGAGCGACTACGACTGGATCGCCTCCAGCAGGCGCGTCCAGGCCGAAAGCGAAACCCAGCTGCGGAAGGACCTGGCCAAGGCCACCACGCCGACCGGCGGCGGCGCCAAGCCCAGCCTGCCGCTGGAGGCCTATGCCGGCGTCTATCGCGACCCCTGGTACGGCGCGGTGACGATCAGCGTCGTCGGCCCCGCCGGAAAGAAGGGCGGCAAGGCGAAGGGTCTCCACGTCTCGTTCGACAAGACCCCCGCCCTGCGCGGCAAGCTCGAGCCGTTCGATGGCGAGGTCTTCAAGACCGTGTTCGACGACCGCACCCAGGAGGACGCCTTCTTCACCTTCGACCTGAAGGACGGCCGCGTGGTCTCGGCCCTGGTCAAGGCGGTCTCTCCCCTGGCCGACTTCAGCTATGACTACCAGGACCTGAGGCTGAACCGCGTGTCGTGAGGCGCTGGCCTCAGCGCGGCTTCCAGCCTTCGGCGATCATCGCGATCTGCTTGTCCATCACCGACGACATCTGGGCGGCGGCGATCTCGCCGCCCGCCGCGGCCGCCATGCGATAGTTCCAGGCGTAGGCGGCCTTCAGCGTGTCGGCGATCAGCGGCAGATCGAGATCCTCGCGCACCTCGCCCTTGCGCACGCCGTCCCGCAGCACGTCGAGCAGCATCTCCGTCAGGCGCGGATTGCGGCCGTAGGGCGTGATCCCCGGATCGTTGCTCGGATTATACGAGGCGGCGATGTGAGCCAGGAACAGCTTCACCCGCCGCGTCTCGAACTCGTAATGGATGGCGAAGATCGAGCACAGCCGGTCGGCCGTGCTGCCCCGCAGGACCGGGATCACCCGGTCGAACTCGGCATACAGCTCGCTGAGCCGGTGGTTCATCACATGGCTCAGCACCTCCGCCTTGGAGGCGAAGGTGGTGAACACGCTGCCGACGGAGACCCCCGCCCGCTCCGCGATGGCGCGGATGGTGGTCTCGTCGTACCCGATCTCGTTGAACAGGTCGCGCGCCGCGTCGAGAACCTTCTCCCGCGTCGCGGCCTTCTGCTCGTTCCTTACGCCCACGCACGTCCCCCTCGAACACGCCAGCGTCATGATTGACTTCAAAGACGGCCCCGTCCCCCCCGGAACGGGATCGCCATTCGTTAGGCGCGAGCGCCCGCGAAGATGATCTTCAGTTGATCGGAGAGTCGCGCCAGCAAAGCCTCGACCGACCAGCCGTCGTAGATCGCACGACGATAGTTGGCGAGATACACGTCCCAGACGATCTCCGCCAACAGTTTAGTATCGGCGCCGGCCTTCAACTGCTTCTGATCGACGCCACGCTGCAGAGCCTCGCCAATCAGACGGAAGATATGCTTGAGATCGGTCCGGGCGCGACGCTCGGCGGCCTCGGAGTGGGTCCACGAGACCGCGATGCTGGCGCGCAGCAAAGGCAGTTGCTCGACATGGAAGCTGTAGGCGACGCCAAACAACCCCATCAGCGCCTCGTCCACCGTCTTGGCGTTGCGGGCGGCTTGGGTCATCTGGGCGTAGATGACTTCGTAGTCGGCGGTCAGGATCTCCTCGAACAGCTCCGACTTGTCGGCGAAGCTGGCGAAGACCGCGCCGGTCGACATGCCGGCGGCCTGGGCGATGTCGCGGATGGTCGCGCCTTCATAGCCGCGCTCGCTGAACAGGCGGCGGGCGGCGGCCAGGACGCGCTCGCGGGTGCGCTGCTTGGCCAGGGCCCGGCGGGTCAGTTTCACCGGGGTTTCGGCCCCCTGGTCGATATTGACGGATACGAAGCTCATGCGGCGGCCTCCAGGCGGGCGAGAGCGGCTTCGGCCCGCTTCTCGAACTCGGTGCAATACTCATCGACGACGTTCTGCAAAACATCGGCGTAACGGCGAGCCAGCTGGCGGCCGTCCTGCGCGGCGTCGCGCAGATCGGTGATCAGCTGGCGGACTTCGGCCAGGGCCTCTTCGCGCTCGAACGCGGAGGGCTCGACCATGTCCACAGAGCGGGCGCTCTGAGCCATGCGGCTATCTCCTACCCCCGCTGGGGTCAGTGAAAGGCGTTGAACGATCCGCGGTGGGGAGTTGATCATGTTCAACGAACGCAGACTACTAAATAGGACGCGCGGGCCTTAACGCTAGGGAGACGTGTTTGCAACCGCGAAATCCGGCTCAAATGGCGTAAGTAAACGCGCTCAACCTAGATATGTGAACGCTACCATTGCGTCACTGCGACATTTTGCCCGTCGAACGAGTTCGGCGAACAAACTCAACGGAGACGGGTTGAAGCGATCGACCGCCGCTATGGCGCGTCGGCTCGCGAGCCCCTATTCTGGGGCCATGTCCCATCTGTTCGACTTCCTCGTCCCGGCCGCCCTCCTGGCGGTGCTGATCGCCCTGGGCGCGGGCCTTTACGCCCTGTTCCGCGGCGGCGACTTCGGGCGTTCTTATTCCAACAAGCTGATGCGGTTGCGGGTGCTCCTGCAATTCATCGCCATCATCGTCCTGGTCGCCGCCGCCTTCTGGTGGCGAAAGGGCGCTTGAGGCTCGCTCGCTAAATAACGCCACTCAGGGAACGAGAGTCCGCGACGGATGGTCACGCTGAATCGCATCTATACGCGCACGGGCGACGCCGGCTCGACGCGACTGGCGACCGGGGCGCCGGTGAGCAAGGCCTCGCAACGGGTTGAGGCCTATGGCGGCGTGGACGAGACCAACGCCGCGATCGGCCAGGCGCGACAGCATACCGCAGCCGATCCCGTGCTCGACGCGATCCTGGAGCGCGTCCAGAACGACCTCTTCGACCTGGGCGCGGATCTCGCCACGCCCGAGCAGCACGGCAAGCCCGAATGGGAGCCGCTGCGCATCCTGGACAGCCAGGTCGAACGGCTGGAGCGCGAGATCGATCTGTTGAACGTGGAGCTTGAGCCGCTGACCTCGTTCGTGCTGCCCGCGGGCTCGCCGGCGGCGGCGGCCTTGCACGTGGCGCGCACCGTCTGCCGGCGCGCCGAACGCGGCTGCGTGGCGCTGATGACGGTCGAGGGCGAGATCGTCGGCGCGCCCGCGATCAAATATCTGAACCGTCTGTCGGACCTGCTGTTCGTCGCCGCCCGCTGGGCGAACGACAAGGGCAAGGCCGACGTCCTGTGGAAGCCCGGCGCGACGCGCTAGCGCGGCTTCGGAACTACTTTTTCTGCGGCTGAGCGGCCGTTGCGGCCGGCGCCTCAGGCGCCAGCTTGGCCTCGCCATTGATCGGCGGCACGTTGGTCGGACGGCGGGTCAGGGTCTCGATCGGATAGACCGTGGCGCACTTCATCCACTTGCCAGCCCAGGCCCCGCCGCGCTCCTCGCAGCGCTGCTTCGGCCACACCCACAGGCCGTGATAGGCCAGGACGCCGGCGCTGGAGAGCAGGAACAGGCCCAGGAAGATGTACTTCAGGCGGGTGAAGGTCTTGTTCATGGCCGGCCCCTTAGCGCCTTTCCGTCCTTAAGGGAATTGGCCGCGCGACCGCTCGCCCGTCTTCCGCGCGCGCAAAAGGCGGCGAGGCCTACGATCGTTTGAACCCGCGCGACAATAACGCATTACGCTTACGCCAAGGGAAACTTGCATTGCGGCGCACAAGCGCTAAGTCGATTGGCAATCAGGAGAAAACGCAAAACCTGGAGGCGGTGAAAGCCGATGAAGGTCCTAGTCCCGGTCAAGCGGGTGATCGACTACAACGTGAAGGCCCGCGTTAAGGCGGATCAGACGGGTGTCGACCTCGCCAACGTCAAGATGTCGATGAACCCCTTCTGCGAGATCGCGGTCGAAGAAGCCGTGCGTCTCAAGGAAAAAGGCGTGGCGACCGAGGTCGTCATCGTCAGCATCGGCCCCGCCCAAGCCCAGGAAACGATCCGCACGGCGCTCGCCATGGGCGGCGATCGCGGCATCCTGATCACCTCGGACGCCGATCTCGAGCCGCTGGCCGTGGCCAAGCTGCTGGCCGCCGTGGTCGCCGAGGAAAATCCGAACCTGGTCGTGATGGGCAAGCAGGCGATCGACGGCGACAACAACGCCGTCGGCCAGATGCTGTCGGCCCTGCTGGGCTGGCCGCAGGCCACCTACGCCTCGGCGCTGGAAGTCTCGGGCTCGACCGCCAAGGTCACCCGTGAAGTCGACGGCGGCCTGCAGACGCTGGACGTCGACCTGCCGGCCGTGATCACCGCCGACCTGCGCCTGAACGAGCCGCGCTATGCGTCTCTGCCCAACATCATGAAGGCCAAGAAGAAGGAGATCGCCACGAAGGCGGTCGCCGACTACGGCGTCGACGTGGCGCCGCGCCTGAAGGTCCTGAAGGTCACCGAGCCGCCGAAGCGCTCGGCCGGCATCAAGGTCGAGACGGCCGCTGACCTGGTCTCCAAGCTGAACACCGCGGGGGTGCTGTAATGGCTGTTCTCGTCATCGCCGATAACGACAACGCGCACCTGCGCGACGCCACCCACAAGACCGTCACCGCCGCCCAGAAGATCTCGGGCGACGTCGACGTCCTGGTGCTGGGCAAGGGCGCCAAGGGCGTGGCCGACGCCGCCGCCAAGATCGCCGGCGTCCGCAAGGTCCTGCTGGCCGAGTCCGACGCCCTTGGCCACGGCATCGCCGAAGCCCAGGCCGACGCCGTCCTGGCGCTGGCCGGCAATTATGACGCGATCCTGGTTCCGGCCACCTCGGGCGGCAAGAACTTCGCCCCGCGCGTCGCCGCCAAGCTGGACGTCGCCCCGATCTCGGACATCGTCGAGGTCGTCAGCGCCGATACCTTCACGCGCCCGATCTACGCCGGCAACGCCCTGGAGACGATCCAGTCGGGCGACGCCAAGAAGGTGATCACCGTGCGTCCGACCGCCTTCGCCGCCGCCGCTGAAGGCGGCTCGGCTTCGGTCGAGACCGTCGGCGGCGCCGACGCTGGCAAGACCCGCTTCGTCAGCGAAGAGATGGTCAAGTCCGACCGTCCGGAACTGGCCGCGGCCAAGATCGTCGTCTCGGGCGGTCGCGCCATGGGCTCCGCCGAAGAGTTCCAGCGCGTGATCGAGCCCCTGGCCGACAAGCTGGGCGCCGCCGTCGGCGCCTCGCGCGCCGCGGTCGACGCCGGCTACGCTCCGAACGACTATCAGGTCGGTCAGACGGGCAAGGTCGTGGCCCCGCAGCTCTATGTCGCCATCGGCATCTCGGGCGCGATCCAGCACCTGGCCGGCATGAAGGATTCCAAGGTGATCGTCGCGATCAACAAGGACGCCGACGCGCCGATCTTCCAGGTGGCCGACTACGGCCTGGTCGCCGACTACAAGACGGCCGTGCCGGAGCTGATGGACGCCCTGAGCGCCGCCGGCAAATAAGCCGCCGCGCGAGCGAAACGAAGGAAGGCCCGGAGGCGACTCCGGGCCTTTTTTCGTGCGGCGGGCATGGACTAGCGCACGGTGACGATGGGCTTGGCCCAGGCCGCGTTCGGGTCGGACAGGCTGGGCGAATGGCTCGCGGCGCCGGTGGCGACGGCGAGCAGCAGCGCGCCCGTGATCAACAGGGTCTTCATGGCGTGAGCCTCTATGGGTCTGGAACGGTGGGGAGCGGCGTCGCGAGAGGAAACATGCCCGTTTCAACCCCGCTTTGCGAACGATGGTATCTGTGTCAGCTTGTGAGCTGGACTAACAACCCTGAGCGCTCCGGTGCGCCTTCCGCCCTTCTCGTCCCTGGTCGCCCTGGAGGCCGCCGCCCGCCACCGTAGCTATAGCCGCGCGGCGGACGAGCTGTTCGTGACCCACGGCGCGGTCAGCCAGCAGGTCCGCAAGCTGGAGGACGAGCTGGGAGTCCAGCTATTCACCCGGCGCGGCAACCAGATGGAGCCGACGCCCACCGGCGCGGCCTTGGCCGAGCAGGTCCGCCGCGCTCTGGACACCCTCAAACACGGCGTCGAGGACGCCCGCCGGGCAGGCAGCGGCCCGATCGTGATCTCCACGGGCGTGGCCCTGGCCACCAGCTGGCTGACCCCGCGACTAGCGCGCCTCGCGGCCGAGACCGGCGAGCTCGACCTCACCATCCGCGTGGAGGACCGGGTCGCCAACCTCTCCACCGACGGCGTCGATATCGCGCTACGCTACGGCGTTGGTCCCTGGCCCGGCGTAGAGTCGGTCCGCCTGATCGACGAGCGCACGTTCCCGGTCTGCAGTCCCGAGACCCTGGCCCGCTATCCGATCGAGAAGCCCGAGGACCTGCTGGCCGCGCCGCTGCTGCGCCATACCGACATGCCGTGGGCGGCGTGGTTCCGCGCCGTGGGGATCGAGCCGCCGGAGCTGCCGCAGGGCCTGACCTTCGACTCCTCGACCATGCTGCTGGACGCGGCCGCCCAAGGCATGGGCTTCGCGCTGGCCCGCGCCGGCTACGCACAGCGCAACCTGGATGACGGCCGCCTGGTTCGCCCGCTGCCGGGCGAGGTCGACGTCGAGACGGGCCACAACTTCGTCTGGCGCGCCGAGAACCCCAAGCTGCCGCGGATCCTGAAGCTGCGGGACTGGTTCCTGGCGGCGACGGAGGGCGAACGGCGAAGCTAGGGGCCAGCCCGTCCCATTTGCCTCGGGCGCGGAAATCCCGCATATCCCCGCGCCTCATGTCCCCCGCGAAGACCCTCCGAGACGCCCGGTCGCTGGCCGAGGCCGGCCTGATCCCGTCCGAGCGCCTGTCGGTGCTGGAGGCCGTGGCGGCGCGCTATGCGGTGGCGATCACCCCGGCCATGGCCGAACTGATCGACGTCGCCGATCCCCACGACCCGATCGCCCGCCAGTTCGTCCCGGCTTCGGACGAGCTGGTCGCCAGCCCCGGCGAGGACGGCGATCCGATCGGCGATTCTATCCACAGCCCTGTGGATGGAATCGTCCATCGTTATCCGGATCGCGTGCTGCTGAAGCCGACCCATACCTGCGCCGTCTATTGCCGGTTCTGCTTCCGCCGCGAGATGGTCGGCCCCGAGGGCCTGTCGAACCTGACGCCCGCCCAGCTGGACGCGGCCTTCGCCTATATCGCCGACCGGCCCAAGATCTGGGAGGTGATCGTCACCGGCGGCGACCCCTTCGTCCTGTCGCCGCGACGCCTGGCCGAGCTGATCGACCGGCTGAAGGCCATCGACCACGTCAAGGTCGTGCGCTTCCACACCCGCGTTCCCGCCGTCGATCCGGCCGCGGTGACGGACGAGCTGGTCGCGGCGCTGAAGCGCTCGAGCAAGGCGGTCTATGTCGCCCTGCACGCCAACCACGCCCGCGAACTGACCCCAGCCGCCCGCGCGGCCTGCGCGCGGCTGGTCGACGCCGGGATCGTCATGGTCAGCCAGACCGTGCTGCTGAAGGGCGTCAACGACGACCCGGCGACCCTGGCCGCGCTGATGCGCGCCTTCGTCGAGACGCGGATCAAGCCCTACTACCTGCACCACGGCGACCTGGCGCCGGGCACCGCCCACCTGCGCACCACGATCGCGGAAGGCCAGGCGATCATGCGCGCCTTGCGCGGGACGCTCTCCGGCCTGGCCCAGCCTACCTATGTGCTGGACATCCCCGGCGGCCACGGCAAGGCGCCGGTGGGGCCCAACTATCTCGGCGAGGGCCAGGTGGAGGACCCAAGCGGCCATCTGCACGCCTATCCGCCGGCCGCCGACCGAGGCGAATAGCCGCCCCTCGGTTGCGACGCAGCAAAGCCTTGGCGGCGGCGTGGTTTCTCGTGTTAGAAAAGCCGGCATAGTCGAAGGCGTGGGCGCGACGGCCCGGCGCGATATCGAGCGAAGGCTTGGCGTTCATGAGTGAAATCAAGACGGTCGGCGTGATCGGCGCCGGCCAGATGGGGGCGGGCATCGCGCATGTCGTCGCCCTGGCCGGTTACGGAGTGAAGCTGCACGACGTTTCGCGCGAGCGGATCGACGCCGGCCTCGCCGTCATCGAGAAGAACATGGCCCGTCAGGTGGGCCGTGGGATCATCGACGACGCCGCCATGAAGGCCGCCCTGGAGCGCATCGCTCCGGCCGAGACTCTCGAAGGCATCGGCGCGACGGACCTCGCCATCGAGGCCGCCACCGAGAACGAGGAGATCAAGAAGTCGATCTTCCGCAGCCTGCAGCCGCACCTGAAGCCCGACACGCTGCTGGCCTCGAACACCTCGTCGATCTCGATCACGCGCCTGGCCTCGGCGACCGACCGCCCCGAGCGGTTCATCGGCCTGCACTTCATGAACCCGGTGCCGCTGATGAAGCTGGTGGAGATCATCCGCGGCATCGCCACCGACGTGCCGACCTACGAGACGGCCGTGGCCTTCGCCAAGTCGCTGGGCAAGATCACCAGCAACGCCGAGGACTTCCCCGCCTTTATCGTCAACCGCGTGCTGGTGCCGATGATCAACGAGGCGATCTACACCCTGTACGAAGGGGTCGGCACGGTCGACGCCATCGACACGGCGATGAAGCTAGGCGCCAACCATCCGATGGGCCCGCTCGAGCTGGGCGACTTCATCGGCCTCGACACCGTGCTGAGCATCATGAACGTGCTCCACGAGGGTCTGGCCGACAGCAAGTACCGCCCCTGCCCGCTGCTGGTGAAATATGTCGAGGCCGGCTGGCTGGGCAAGAAGACCGGTCGCGGCTTCTACGACTACCGCGGCGAGCACCCGGTCCCCACGCGGTAGCCCGCTGGGGCGCTCAAAGAAGAGCGGAACCGTCGCGAATTCATTGATTCAAGACCGTTCCGCTCTCCCGAAGCTGGCGGGATGGGGTCCCGACAGCTGGTCGCCCAAGCTCTGGCGGCGAGCCGGCGAACCTCTTCGCGGCTCGCCAATTTCCCCACCGGCGCGCCCCGAAAGCGCGCTCCTTCTCGCCCGCCAAGGCCAAGTTGTCATTGACCAGCGATCCACGTTCTCTTGCCTTGCCGTCCGTTATGGCGGCGCCGCGCAAACGTTTCCCGCATAACGCGAAATGAACACCTCTGCGCGTCGAGACCTCTGGATCCTGGACGCCCGCGAGCGCGCGGACGCGGCCCAGAAATACCGCGAAGCCTGCGCTCACCTCTTCGATGTCACCCTGACGACGCCGGACGAGGCCTTCTACAATCGCATGGAAGGCTACAACCTCGCCGGCGTGGTCCTGGCCCGCTGCTCCGGCGTGCCCCAGCGCTTCCACCGCAAGCTTTCGCACATCGCCGCCGACGCCTCGGACTCGATCATGGCCGTCCTCGAGCTGGAGTCGGGCGGCTGGCGCGGCGACTATGACGGACGCCCGGCCAGCAGCGACTTGGGCGCGATCCGCCTGATCGACATGTCCCGTCCCTTCGACATGGTCACCGAGCGCTTCGAGACCGTCCACCTGATCCTGTCACGCACGGCCCTGGAGCCCCAGACGGCCGATCTCGATTTCCACGGCTGCGTCGTCAGCGAGGACAGCCCCAGCGGCCGCCTGCTGGGTTCGCATATCCGCGCGACCTGGACCGGCGCCGCGGCGATGTCGGCGACCGACCTGACCCTGGCCGGCAAGGCGGCGGCGGCGCTGGTCAGCGCGGTGATCCTGGCCCATGGCGCCCCAGCCGGCGACGACATCCGGCCCGTCGAGAAGATGCTGCTGGCCTCGGCCCAGCGCTTCGTGGTCCAGAACCTTTCGGACCCCGACCTGTCGCCGGAAGCGGTCCGCGACCACATCGGGGTCTCGCGCAGCCTTCTCTACAAGGTGTTCGAGCCGGTCGGCGGGGTCAGCGCCTTCATCCAGGCCCGTCGCCTGGACCAGGCGTTCGACGACATCCTGAACGACGGATCCGAGCAGCAGACCCTGGCGGAGGTCGGCTATCGCCTGGGCTTCCGCTCCGACGCACACTTCAGCCGCGCCTTCCGCGCCCGGTTCGGCATGACGCCGGGCCGCCTGAGGACGCTGGGCGAGCCGGCCCGCCGCGAGGGTCTCTCGGCGATCGAGCGGCCCGACGACGTGTTCGCCTGGCTGCGAGGGTTGCTGTAGGGGCTAGCCCGCCCCCAGCGCCACGGCGACGTGATAGGTCACGAACGAGGCCAGATAGGCCAGGCTGACCATGTAGACGAACATCACGGTCGGCCAGGTCCAGCCGTTGGTCTCGCGCTTGACCACGCCCAGGGTCGCCGCGCACTGCGGGGCGAAGACGTACCAGGCCAGGAACGACAGGGCCGTGGCCAGCGACCACTTGGTCGCCAGGACGCCGCCCAGGGTCGTGGCCGCCGCGTCGGCGTCGCCGCCGACGGCGTAGACCGTGCCGAGCGCCGCCACCGCCACTTCACGGGCCGCGAAACCCGGGATCAGCGCGACCGTCATCTGCCAATTGAAGCCGATGGGCGCCATCAGCGGGGCGATGAAGTGGCCGATCCGGCCGGCGAAGCTGTAGTCGATGGCCGGCCCCGTCGCGCCCTCGGGCGGATAGGGGAAGGTCGACAGCACCCACACCGCCACCATCAGCGGCAGGATGATGCGCCCGGCGCGGCTGATGAAGATCCGCACCCGGGTCCACAGGTTGGTCAGCAGATTGCGCGGCTCCGGCCAGCGATAGGTCGGCAGCTCCATCATGAAGGGCTCGACCGCGCCGCGCCAGAAGACGCGCCGGATCACGAACGAGACCGCCAGGGCCGAGACGATGCCGCCGGCATAGAGGCCGAACATCACCAGGCCCTGCAGCGACAGCACGCCCCACACGGTCTGGTGCGGCACGAAGGCGCCGATGATCAGGGTGTAGACCGGGATGCGCGCCGAGCAGGTCATCAGCGGCGCCACCAGGATCGTGGTCAGCCGGTCCTCGCGGTTGTCGATCACGCGGGTGGCCATGATGCCGGGAATGGCGCAGGCGAAGCTGGACAGCAGCGGAATGAAGGCCCGCCCGTGCAGGCCGGCGCCGCCCATGATCTTGTCCATCAGGAAGGCCGCGCGCGCCATGTAGCCGCTGTCCTCCAGCATCAGGATGAAGAAGAACAGGATCAGGATCTGGGGCAGAAAGACGAGCACGCTGCCGACGCCGGCGATCAGGCCGTCGGCGATGAAGCTGGTCAGCAGGCCGTGCGGCAGGTGGGCGTTGGTCCACTCGACCAGGGCCGCGAAGGCGCCGTCGATGCCGTCCATCACGGGCGTGGCCCAGGTGAACACCGCCTGGAACATCACGAACAGCAGGGTCAGCAGGATCAGCAGGCCGGCGACGGGATGCAGCAGCACGCTGTCGATCTTGCCGGTCACGGTGTCGGGCCGCTCGGGCGGCTTCACGCAGGCCTTGAAGATGCGCTGGGCCTCGGCGTGGGCGGCGCGGATCTCGGCGGCGGACGGCTCGCGCCAGACGCTCTCGGCCTTAGGCTTCTGAGCGGCGACCAGCCTCTCGACCTGCTCCAGCAGCTCGGGCAGGCCGCGCTTGCGGGTGGCGACGGTCGTGACGATCGGCGCGCCCAGCTCCTGCGACAGGCGCTCGAGGTCGATCCGCAGGCCCTGCCGCTGGGCGATGTCGAACATGTTGAGGGCCAGCACGAACGGCCGGCCCACCTGCTTC
>JAYRLX010000075.1:0-10251 GCA_041905125.1 Caulobacter sp.
GACGACGTGTAGGACGTTGTTGCTGAGCTGGACGGATCCGCGCGCTCCGGCGTTGGCGAGGGCGGGCTGGTTGAGCTTGTCGGGGTTGTCGAGGACCAAGCGCAGGCGGCTGGCGTTGGCGGTGACCTGGCGCAGGTTGGCGGGGCCGCCGAGGGCGGCGAGGAGGGCCTGGGCCTGGGCGAGATCTTGGCCCTTGGCGGCCTGAGCGCCTGGGGTCGGCTGCTGCAGGGCCGCGCGGATCTCGCCAGCGACGGTGTCGGCGATGGGACCGAGCACCACCTGCAGGGCCTTGTCGGAGGGCTTGACGATCCCGCGCGCGCCCAGGGCCTTCAGGGCCGGCTCGTTGACCTGGCCCTGGTCGGCGACGATCAGGCGAAGACGGGTGGTGCAGGCGTCGACGGTTTGCAGATTGCCCGCCCCGCCCAGGGCCTGGACGAAGTCGGCGCCGCGCCCGCCGCCGGTGGCGACGGCTTGGGCAGGCTGGGCCTCGTCGTCCTCGCGGCCGGGGGTCTTGAGGTCGAACCGGGCGATGGCCCAGCGGAAGAGGCCGTAATAGAGGCCGGCATAGACGAGGCCGATCGGCAGCAGCCACAGCGGCCGGGTCGCCTTGCCGAAGTTCAGCACATAGTCGAACAGGCCCGCCGAGAAGGTGAAGCCCAGCTTCACATGCAGCACGTCCAGCAGCGCCATCGAGACGCCCGTCAGCACCGCGTGGATCGCGTAGAGCGCCGGGGCCAGGAACATGAACGAGAACTCGATCGGCTCGGTCACCCCGGTCAGGAACGAGGTCAGGGCCAGCGAGGCCAGCATGCCGCCGACGGCCTTGCGCTTGTCCGGCTTGGCGGCGTGATACATGGCCAGGCAGGCGGCCGGCAGGCCAAACATCATCACCGGGAAGAAGCCGCTCATGAACGCCCCGGCGGAGGGATCGCCGGCGAAGAAGCGGCGAAGATCGCCGGTGGCGCCGTGATAGTCGCCGACCACGAACCAGGCGATGTTGTTGAGGATGTGGTGCAGGCCGGTGACGATCAGGATCCGGTTCAGGAAGCCGAACACCAGAAGGCCGATCTCGCCCGAGCCGACCACGGCCCGGCTGGCCGCGTCGACCCCGCCGTTGATGGCGTCATAGCCCAGACCCAGAAGGACGGCGATGGCCAGACCCGCCAGGCCCGAGACGATCGGCACGAACCGCCGGCCGCTGAAGAAGGCCAGGTACTCGGGCAGCTTGAAGCCGGAGAAGCGGTTGTAGAACAGCCCGCCGATGATCCCCGAGACGATGCCGATCGGCACGCTGAGCTTGCCCAGCGCCTTGGCCTTGTAGGCCGCGCCGGCGAGATCGGCGTGGGCCTTGATGAGGCCCATCGTGATGTCGGCCGGGACATGCAGCAGGGCCTTGGCGCCCTCGGTGGCGATCAGGAAGCAAACGACGCCGGCCAGCCCCGCCGCGCCGTTGTTCTCGCGGGCCAGGCCCACGGCCACGCCGATGGCGAAGAGGAGGCCGAGGTTGGAGAAGATCGCGTCCCCGGCGGCGGCCACGAAGCCGATGTTCAGGAGGTCCGGCTGGCCCAGGCGCAGCAAGAGGCCCGCCACCGGCAGCACCGCGATCGGCAGCATCAGGGCCCGGCCCAGCGGCTGGAGGATCTCGAGCGGAGACACGCGAGGCTTGGTCGGAGACGTCATCGGGGTCAGGCTCCGAGGGTTGCTTGAACGAGCGCCCGGACCGCCTCGGGCGAGGTCTGGGCCAGGGCTTGGCGGGCGAGGTCCTGGCAGGCGGCCAGGTCGAGGGCGCGCACGCGGGCCTTGACCTCCGGGACGATGGCGGCGGTGGCCGAGAGCTCGGTGACCCCCAGGCCCAAGAGGATCGGCGTGGCGGCCAGATCCGAGGCCAGCCCCCCGCAGACCCCGACCCAGCGGCCGTGGGCCTTCGCGCCCTGGCAGGTCTGGCTGATCATCCGCAGCACCGCCGGGTGCAGGGCGTCGATGCGGGCGGCCAGCTCCGGATTACCCCGGTCCATGGCTAGGACGTATTGGGTCAGGTCGTTGGTGCCGACGGAGAGGAAGTCGGCCTCGGCGGCGATCAGGTCGGCGGTCATGGCCGCGGCCGGGGTCTCGATCATCACGCCCAGTTCGACGTGATCCGTGACGCCGAGCTCGCGCTTGGCTTCTTCGAGCACCGCCCGCACGGCCCGCAGCTCATCGAGGCTGGCGACCATCGGGAGCATGATCTTGCACTGGCCAAGCGGATTCACCCGCAGGATGGCGCGCAGCTGGGTCTTCAAGAGATGCGGCCGCCACAGGCTGACGCGCACGCCGCGCAGGCCAAGCGCCGGGTTCTCCTCGGCCGGGATCGGCAGATAGGGCGCGGCCTTGTCGCCGCCGACGTCGAGGGTGCGCACGATCAGCGGCTTGCCTTGCAAGGCGTCGGCGATGGCCTGGTGCTGGCGGGCCTGTTCGTCCTCGTCGGGCGGGGTCTGGCGGTCCAGGAACAGGAACTCGGTGCGCAAGAGGCCCGAACCCTCCGCGCCGTTCTCGATCGCGGCGAGCGCGTCCTTGACCGAGCCGGTGTTGGCGAACACCTCGATGCGGGTTCCGTCCTTCGTCACGGCCGGCTGATGGGCGGCGGCGCGGGCGGCGGCCTTGGCTGCCTGGCGCCGGGCCAGCTGCGTCTGGGCCGCCTCAAGGGCCGGGGCGTCGGGGGCGACGCGCAAGGAGCCGCCGTCGGCGTCGAGGATCAGGGCGGTTCCGTCGGCGATGCTCAGCGCTCCGCCGCCCAGGGCCACCAGGGCCGGTATGCCCATGGCCGCGGCCAGGATCGCCACGTGCGAGGTCGGACCGCCGCGGGCCGTGGCGAAGCCGGCGATGACGCCGGGGTCCGCGCCCATCAGCTGCGAAGGCAGAAGCTCGTCGGCCAGCAGGATCGAGCCTGGCGGCAGCACCGTGGCCTCGTCGTCTTCGCCGGCCAGGGCCTTCAGCACCTGGCGTTCGAGGTCGATCAGGTCGTCGACCCGCTCGGCCATCCGGCGATCGCCCAAGGCCCGCAGCGCCTCGACATAGCCGCGCACGGCCGATCGCCAGCCAAAGCCGGCGCTCTTGCCTTGAGCGATCAGGGCCATGGCCTTCCCGATCAGCTCGGGGTCGTCGAGGAACGCCAGGTGGGCGGCGAGAATGGCTTTGCGGGCCTTGTCGCCCTTGGACGCGTTGGCTTCCAGGCGGGCGCGGACCTTGTCCAGGGCGGCCAAGAGCGCGGCCTCTTCCGAAGCGGCGCCCTGGCCGTCCTCGCGCACGGCGATGTCGGACGAGGCCAGGCGCACGGCCTTGCCGATCGAAAGGCCCGGCGCGGCCAGAACACCCTTCAGCACGCCATCGGCCGGCAGGGCCGCGGGGGCCAGGGGCTCGCGCGCGGCGATCGGCGGCGGCGTAGCCGAAGCCGACCTCGCTGGGACCGGAGCCCCCTCGCCCATGCCGCTCTCGATCAGTTCGGCGATCGCCTCGACGGCCGCCTCGGCGTCCGGGCCCGAGGCCGTGACCTGGATCGCGTCGCCGTGGCGGACGGCCAGGGCCATCAGTCCCACCGGGCTCCGGGCGCTCGCGCGCCGCTCGCCCACGACCAGCGCCGTCTCGGCCGCGAAGCTCTTGGCCAGTTCGGCGATCCGCGCCGCCGGCCTCGCGTGGACCCCGTGCATCAGCGGCACGGTCACTTGGCGAGAGGTCTCGCTGGTCGACTGCGGAGCGTCCGAAGCCGTCGCCGCGCCAGCGACCGGCCGCAGTTCCATCAGGAAGCCGCCGGCCTCCACGGCCCTGTCCTGGTCGCGGCGGACGATCTCGAAGGCTTCGGGATTGGTGATGATCACCGGGGTGATCAGGCTCTTGGCCTTCTGGGCCAGCAGATCGAGATCAAAGCGGATCAGCACGTCACCGGCCTTCACCGCCTGGCCCTCGCGCACGCAGGCCTCGAAGCCCTCGCCGCCCAGCGCCACCGTCTCCAGACCCACATGCATCAGGATCTCGGCGCCCGCCGCCGAGCGCAGGGTCACCGCGTGCCCGGCCCGATGCGCCGAGACCACCACCCCGTCGCACGGCGCGACCAGCTCCGCCCCCAGCGGGTCGATCGCCACCCCGTCCCCCAGCATCCGACCCGCGAACACCGCGTCCGGAACCTCATCCAACGACGCGATCCAGCCGTTCAGGGGCGACACGAGGACGAGGTTGGACACAGGCTTCGGCTCTTATGGAAATTAGTTCGCGGGCGTCAGGGTCACGCGCTCGATCGCCCAGAAGGGATCGACGCTCTTGGCCGTGAAGCTCAGGCAAAGATCGACCTTATCGGCGCGCGGCGGCAAGCGGCCGGTGATCGTGGACAGGCCGGGGTTTTTCCCCGCATCGCCCAACGGGATGGCGGCCAGGCGCTCGCCCGCGCAACCGGCGCGCACCTCCAGCTCGCCGCCCGGCGTCGCCGGCGCGCGCAGAGGGATCCGGTCGCGCTCGGCGCCGACCTGGAAGTTGAACGGGATCTGGCTGGCGCGAATGCTGAGGATCGCGCCCTTCGTCAGGTCGGCGCCCTCCCAGATCCAGCACGGATTGAGGATGTCGACGAACATCATCGCCCGCCGGTCGAAAGCGCGAGGAGCGTCGTCGATCATGGTCAGCGGCACCTTCTCGGTGCAGAGCTTCAGCTGGGCGCTCAGGCGGGTCTGGAGCAGGGCCGGGGCAATCGTCCACGACCGCTCGCGGCCCAGGGCCCGGCCGTCCAGGAAGGTCTGGGCCTTCACGGTAACGCCCCTCGGCAAGCCGAGCCCATCGGCGTAGGCCGGCGACGCCGCTGTCGGCGCCTTGCCATCGAGCGTGTAGCGGATGTCGCCAATTCCAAGGCCGGTCGAAAGCGTCAGCCGCGTCTTGCCGCCCTCTTCCGAAAGCTTCGGCTGTGGCTCGAACGGGACGGTGTTGGCGGTCACGCCCAGGACCTTCAGGCGCGCCATCTCGGCCGGCAGGCGTCGAGCGAAGTCGGTCCAGTCGGCGGCGCTATCGGGCGACCACCCACGCTCGGCCAGGGCCACGGCGCGCGGGAAGGCCATGGCCTGCATCCGCGCGTCGGTCTGCATGTGCTCGGTCCAGACATTGGCCTGGACGCCGAGGATGTGCCGGCGCTGGTCTTCGGTCAGCTGGGCCGGCGCGGGATCGAAGGCGTAGACGTCCTTCAGGCTGGACACCTTGCCGCGGCCAGTCGGCTCCTCGGGCGACGTGCTCTGGCGGTTGTCGAGGTAGAGCGTCGGATGCGGCGACAGCACCGTGTCGTGACCGGCCTTGGCGGCGGCGATCGCCCCGTCGATCCCGCGCCAGGACATCACCGTGGCGTTGGGCACCAGGCCGCCCTCCAGGATCTCGTCCCAGCCGATCAGGCGGCGGCCGCGCTTCTCCAGCGTCTTGCCGACGCGCTGGATGAACCAGCTCTGTAGCTCGTGTTCGTCCTTGAGGCCCAACGCCTTGATCTTGGCCTGGACCTTCGGGCTGGCCTTCCACTGGTCCTTGATCGCCTCGTCGCCGCCCACGTGGATGAAGGTCGACGGAAAGAGGTCCATGACCTCGTTCAACACGTCGTCGAGGAAGGCGAAGGTGGCGTCATCGGTATTGTAGAGCCAGGGGAAGACGCCCCAGTCCCCCATCTTGCTGGCGTCCGGCGCCGCCGAGCCGAGCTCGGGATAGGCGACGATCGGCGCCAGGGCGTGTCCGGGCGCCTCGATCTCGGGGACGATGGTGATGTTGCGGGCGGCGGCGTAGGCGACGAGGTCGCGGACCTGGTCCTGGGTGTAGAAGCCGCCGTACTTGGGATAGGCGCGGGCCGCGCCAGGGTCGGTCCGCCAGGCGCCGACCGCCGTCAGCTTCGGATACTTCTTGATCTCCAGCCGCCAGCCCTGGTCGTCGACCAGGTGCCAGTGGAAGGTGTTGAGCTTGTGCGCCGCCATGGCGTCGAGCGTCGCCTTCAGCGTGGCGATCGACTGGTAGTGCCGCGCACTGTCGACCATCAGGCCGCGCCAGGCGAAACGCGGGGCGTCCTCGATCATGGCGGCGGGAACGGCGACCGGTCCCTTGGCCTCGTCGGGGGTCGCCAGCTGCCAGAGCGACATGGCGCCATAGAAGAGACCCGCGCGCTGGGCGGCGGCGATGGTCACGCCCGTCGGCGCGATGTCGAGCTTGTAGGCTTCGCCCGCGGGTCCCTCGCGGCTCAGGACGATGGCCGCCTCGCCGCTTGCCGGCGCGCCCTCGAGGACGGCGGGCCGGAAACCGCGCGAACGACGGATCAGGTCGGCGAGTTGGCTGGCGACGCCCCGGGCCTCGACATCGCCCTGGGCGACATGGATGCGGGTGGCGGCCGAAAGCTTGAAGCTCCCCTCGGCGCGGACCGCCTTGGCCGGCGCGGGGGTCAGGGTCAGGTCGGCCGCCATAGCCGGCGCTGCGAGGACGGCGGCCAGGGCGAGGGCCGAGACGGCGGCGATGCGGAGCGGGGTCAGGGTCACGCGGCCTCGCGAAAACTCAGGCGGCAAAAAGCGGGCGGGACAGCAAGCTATCCCGCCCAATCTCCATGCTTGCAGTCAGGAGGGGATCGGATCAATGCGCTTGCCGGAGGCCCCGGCGGGCCAGGGCCTCCGTCGCTCAGCGCTTAGAAGCTCACGTTCAACGTGGCCTGCAGCTTGCGGCCCGTGCGGTAGACGCCGCGCGGCAGGGCCGTGGTGTTGGCGTAGGCGTAGTACTCGCTGTCCAGCAGGTTCTGCGCCGAGACCGAGGCGGTGATGTTCTTGGTCACCGCGTAGCCCGCCGTCACGTCCAGCGTCTTGGAGGCGCGGACGAACATGTTGTCGCCGCGGTCCACGCCGGTGAAGTACTTCGAGCGCCAGGTGAAGGTCGCCCGGGCCGAGAACGGGCCGTTCTCGTAGAAGGGGCTGACATTGACCTGGTTCTTGGAGCTGTAGGGCAGCGGCGCGTCGTCCTGCCCCTTGGCGTCGGCATAGGTGTAGTTGGCCAGCAGGCCAAAGCCGTAGGCGAAGTTCTGCTGATAGGCGACGGCCAGACCCTTCACCTCGGCCGAGCCCGCGTTGAACGGACGGCTGATCTGGTAGGTCGTGACCTTGCCCTGCGACTGGTTGAAGTACGACTCCGGCTGGGTGCGCTGCAGGATGTAGTTGGAGATGTCCTTGTAGAAGACCTCCGCCGACAGGATGGCCTGGGGCTGGAAGTACCACTCGGCCGAGGCGTTGAAGTTGCTCGACTTGTAGGGCTCCAGCGCCGGGTTGCCGCCGCCGCCGGTCAGGATGCCGTCCGACAGCCAGAAGTAGTTGGTCATGTCCGCGTAGTTCGGCCTGGCGATCACCTGGGCCGCGGCGAAGCGGAAGACGAGGTCCTCGCGGGCGTCGACGATGATGTTCACGCTGGGCAGGACGTTGTCGTAGCTCTTCTTGGTGACCTGCCAGGTCCAGTCGGCGGCCTTGTTGCAGGGTGCGCCCGGCTTGCAGACGTAGCCGGCGCTGTTCACCGAGGTCTTCACGTAGCGGACGCCGAAGTTGCCGCGGATGTTGTCGGCCTTGAAGTTGGCCTGGGCGTAGGCGGCGTCGATGTTTTCCTGGATGTTCCAGTTGCCGGCCGTGAACTCGGCGGCGGCGAAGATCGACGGCTGCGGCAGCGACGCGCCGGCCGCCAGCCACTTGCCGCTCTCGACGTACGAGACCATCGACGGACCGCTGATCCGGAAGCGGTTCTTCATCTGGTCGCCGACGCCGTCGAAGCCCTTCAGGTAGTTGCTGGGGACTTCGCTGGGGCTGAACAGGGAGGCGGGCGCGGCGACGCCGGTGATGGCGATACCGGCGTATTGCTGGCCGGTCTCGTGCTCACGGCGCTTGTAGCCGACCTGGACGCGCTGGATGACGCCGTCGAAGTCCTTGCCCAGATCGATCTGGGCGTACTTCTCCTGGTCCGAGGTCGGCTTGGAGACCAGGTTGCCGCTCCAGCCCGGATCGGTCGCGAAGGCGGCCGGATTGCCCATGACGTTCGTGGTGTAGGTCAGGCTGCCCGGGCTTTTGGGCGCGCCGCTGATGTCGACGGTGTAGTTCGCCCAGTTCAGGAACTCGAGGAACACCTGGCGCTTGGTGCCGCCGTCGGCGGTGGACTTGCCGATCTCGCCCGACAGATCCCAGCCATCGCCCTTGTAGCCGCCCTTCAGGTGATAGGTGTCGGACTTCAGGGCCGCCTCGCGGTACTGGACGTCCAGCACCGAGAGCGCGTTGTTGAACGAGGCCTTGGTGACGACGCCGTTGTTGACGGTGATGCCGGTCAGGGCGCCCAGGCTGTTCCAGGTGTTGCCCTGGAAGGCGTACATCGACTGGTTGGTGTTGTCGTAGTCGGCCTTGATCTTCAGCCAGTTGAACTCGAACGACAGCTGGTCGGTCGGCTTGTACTGCAGCGAAGTGGTGTAGGTGGTGCGCGTGCGATCCTGCTCGAAGTACGAGGCGCCGAATGCGTTCGGACTGCGCGCCGTCAGGTTCGAGGTCAGGGTGCTGGCGCAGGTTCCGGTGCAGCCCTTGGTGCGCGAGTCGACTGGGTTGTCGGGATTGCCACCCGCCCATTGGTTGGCGGCGATCGTACCGTAGCTCTCGACGCCGTCGCGGCGCAGCTGGTCCTCGGCGCGCTGGACCGAGAAGCTGGCGCCGAAGGTCTGGTCGGCGTTCTTCCAGCTGACCAGCAACGAGCCTTGGGCGTCGCCCTTCTTGGAGCGGTCGTTATAAAGATAGCTCACCGCGCCGGCGATCAGGCCAGACTTGAGGTCCAGAGGCTTGCGGGTGTTGACGATGACGGTGCCGCCGATGCTGCCTTCGTCGATGCGCGCCTCGGGCGACTTGTAGACGTCGACCTTGCCGACGATCTGCGGGGCCAGGAGGGCGTAGTTGAAGGTGCGGCCGGGGGAGTCGAGAATGAACCAGTCAGCGGAGGCCACGGTCTGGCCGTTCAGCAAGGTGCGGTTCAGCGCCGGATCGGTGCCCAGAATGCTGACCTTCTCGCCTTGACCAAAGGCGCGGTCTACGGTCACGCCCGGCACGATCGTCAGGGCTTCGGCGACGTTGGAACTCGGAAACTTGCCCACGTCCTCGGCGGTGACGACATCGACGATGGCGTCGGCGCGGCGCTTGGACTCGATGGATTGCAGCAGCGAAGCCCGGATGCCGGTGACAACCACCTGCTCGACGGCGTTGCTGTCTTGCGCCAGGGCCGGAGCGGCGGCCGCAACGGCCATGACGCTGACGGACGCGGCGAGGACGGACTTGTGGAAACTTTTCATACTCGGCTTCTCCCCATTATGCCGGGCCATGGACCCGGAGCCGAACCCCAAGCCCAATCTGGTACCAATTTTCCGGGAGGATCCGCAGAAATGGGTACTTCTCAGGCCTCGGGAGGGAACTGTGACGGAAATTTTTCGGATGACAAGGCCAAAAAGAAACCAATTGCGGACCAGGTTGTGATTGGTATGAAAATGGTCATAAGTTACCAAGGCGGACTGCGGGCGCCGACGATTTGCGCTGGGAGGGTTGGGCGATGACATTCGCGGAACGGATCGGACGGCTGGACCCGGCCGGCGACCACGCCCCTCTCTACAAGCAGCTGCAGCGGGCCCTGCGCGAGGCGATCCACAAGAAGGTGCTGGGGCCCGACGACGCCCTACCGGCGGAACGTGACCTCGCCGACGAGTTCAAGATCTCGCGGATCACCGTGCGCAAGGCGCTGGACGGGCTGGTCAGCGAGGGCCTGCTGACGCGCCGCCAGGGCGCGGGCACCTTCGTCGCCGCGCGGGTCGAGAAGAGCTTCTCCAAGCTGTCGTCCTTCACCGAGGACATGATCTCGCGCGGGCGTGTGCCCCGCAGCGAATGGATCAGTCGCAGCGAAGGCCAGGTGACGCCCGAGGAGTCGCTGACCCTCGGTCTGTCACCAGGAACGCCGGTCTATCGGTTCGCCCGAATCCGCTACGCCGACGGGTCGCCGATGGCGGTGGAGTACACGACCATCGCGGCCTTCGCCCTGCCCTCCGTCGATGCCGTCGGCGTCTCGCTCTACGAGGCGCTCGAAGCCACCGGCCACCGGCCCGTTCGGGCCCTGCAGCGCCTGCGGGCGGTGCTGTTCGCCGCCGAGCAGGCCGACCTGCTGGGCGTGCCGGCCAAGGACGCGGGGTTGCTGATCGAGCGGCGCGGCTTCCTGAAGGACGGCCGGGCGGTG
>JAYRLX010000075.1:10261-12098 GCA_041905125.1 Caulobacter sp.
GTCCTACTATCGCGGCGACGCCTATGACTTCGTGGCCGAGTTGAACGCCCTGAGCTGATGCCGGTCGCCCTCATCAACGGCCGGGTGCTGACCCCGGCCGGCGTCGTCGCTGATCACGCCGTCCTCGTCGAGGGCGGCAAGGTCGCCGCCGTGGTCCCGATCGCCGAGGTTCCCGTCGGGGCCGAACGCCAGGACCTGGCCGGCGGCCTGCTGGTCCCCGGCTATATCGACACCCAGGTCAATGGCGGCGGCGGGGTGCTGTTCAACGACGCGCCAACGGTCGAGACCATCGCCGCGATCGGCGCGGCCCATCGGGCCTATGGCACGACGGGCTTCCTGCCGACCTTGATCAGCGACGACCTCGACGTCGTCGACAAGGCTCTGCGCGCCACCGAGGCCGCCATCGAGGCGGGCGTCCCCGGCGTGCTGGGCGTCCATATCGAGGGGCCGTTCCTCAGCCCCAAGCGCAAGGGCATCCACGACGAGGCCAAGTTCCGCGTCATCGACGACGAGGCGATCGCCCTGCTCTCGTCGCTGAAGCGCGGCAAGCTCTTGCTGACCCTGGCCCCCGAGCGGACCACGCCCGAGGTCATCGCGCGCCTCTCCAAGGCCGGCGTGATCGTCGCGGCGGGTCACACCAACGCCCGCTACGAGACCATGCGCCAGGCCATCGAGCACGGCGTCACGGGCGTCACCCACCTCTTCAACGCCATGTCGCCCCTGACCAGCCGCGAGCCCGGCGTCGTCGGCGCGGTGCTGGAGAACCAGAGCGTCTGGGCGGGGATCATCGTCGATGGCCGCCACGTCGATCCGGTCACCCTGAAGATCGCCCTGCGCACGCGTCCGCTGGACCGCTTCATGCTGGTCACCGACGCCATGCCCACCGTCGGCATGGCCGACAAGCGCTTCACACTTCAGGGCCGCGCGATCACCGTCCGCGACGGGGTCTGCGTTGGCGACGACGGCACCCTGGCCGGTTCGGACCTCGACATGGCCGCCGCCGTCCGCAACGCGGTGGCGATGCTGGGCCTGTCGCTCCAGGACGCGGTGATGATGGCCTCGGCCGCTCCGGCCGCCTTCCTGGGCCTTGGCCGCCAACGCGGCCAGATCATCCCCGGCTTCGCCGCCGACTTCTGCCTGCTAGACGACGACCTCAACGTCGCAAAAACCTGGATCGACGGCCGCTCGGCCTGACCATCGCTTTTCGCGCTGGAGAAAACGAAAAGGGCGCTGACCTCTCGGCCAGCGCCCTTCGTGTTTCAGCTCCGCGAGCCGTGGAAGCTTAGAACTTCCACTTCACGCCCAGATAGTACTGGCGACCGTAGTGCACGTACTCTTCGGAGTTCATGCGGGTCGAGTCGACCAGCTTGCTGTCTTCCTGGTCGGTCAGGTTGATGCCTTCCAGGGTGACGGTGAAGTTGCCGAAGTTGTAGCTGACCTGGGTGTCGATGTTCAGGGTCTTTTCCTTGATCCGAACGTCGTTGTTATTGGTCGCCGACGGCGACACCTGGATCAGGTACGGGTCGCGGTACGAAGCCGAGACCCGAGCCTTGAACGGACCTTGCTCGTAGTAGAGCGTGGCGTTGTAGGCTTCCGGCGACAGGTTCACCAGCGGTTGGGTGATCAGCACGGCCGGGGCCGTCTGGACCCGCGGGGTGCCCGCATAGGTCGGGTTCTTGATCACGTACTGGATGTCGCTCTCGACGTGCGTGTAGTTCACGATGCCGCCGAAGTGGCTGAACGGCTCCGGCAGGAAGGTGAACGGACGCTGCAGCGAGATCTCGTAGCCCTTCAGCTTGCCGCCGGGCGTGTTGATCTGGGTCGTGACCGTGAACAG
>JAYRLX010000076.1:0-12083 GCA_041905125.1 Caulobacter sp.
CCCAGCTGGTCGAAGCCGTCGTGGTGGTCGGCTCGCAGATCGAGGGCGCGAAGACGACGGGCGCCCTGCCGGTGACGGTGGTGGGCGAGAAGGAGATCATCGCCACGGGCGCCGTGTCCGGCGACGAACTGTTCCGCTCGATCCCGCAGGCTGGCGACGTCCAGTTCCAGGAAGCCCGCACGACGGGCAACCTCAACGACGCGCGCGGCGACGTCTCGTCCCTGAACCTGCGCAGCCTGGGCACCGGCAACACCCTGGCCCTGCTGAACGGCCGCCGCGCCGTGCTGGCGCCGGGCACCCAGACCGAGAACTTGGTGCCGGTCCAGACCGTCAACACCAACGCCTTCCCGGTCACCGGGGTTAAGCGCGTGGAAGTCCTGCTGGACGGCGCCGCCGCGATCTACGGCACCGACGCCGTGGCGGGCGTGGTCAACACCGTGCTGGACACCAAGTTCCAGGGTCTGCGGGTCGAGGCCCAGGTCGGCGGTTCCGAAGGGACGGGCTATCGCGAAGGGACCTTCAACGTGAAGGCCGGCAAGCGGCTCGAGGACGGCACGCGCCTGACCTTCTTCGGCTCGTACACCGGCCACAGCCGCCTGATGGCCAGCGAGCGCGACTACGCGGCCAGCGAGGATCACCGCGCCGCCATGGCCGGCACGGCCTGGGCCAATGACACCGCCTTCGACAACCGCTCGACCTCGAGCCCGTGGGGCGCCTTCACCCTGATCCCGGCCTCGACGGCGCCGCGCCAGAACAACGTGGCCCTGACGACCTCCGGCGTGTTCCACATCGAGCCGATCACCAACACGGCCGCCGGCTGCTCGTCGGCGGCCTTGCCCGGCGACATCTGCATCAAGTCGGGCACGATCACCGGCGCGGCCGACCGCCCGCTGCGTTACGACGAGAACCCGCAGCGCTCGCTGAAGGGCGGGCTGGAGCGGACCAACCTGTTCTCGACCGTCGAGCACGACTTCGGCGACATCACCGCCTATGGCGAAGCCGGCTACTACCACGCTCTGTTCACCGGTAACCGCGAGCAATCGGCGCCGCTGAGCACCGCGCCGATCAGCATCGCCGCCACCGCCTACTGGAACCCCTTCGGGCCGACGACCCTGGCCAACGGCGCGGTCAATCCGAACCGTCTGTCGGGCCTGACCGGCGTCGCCAACACCGGCGTGGCGATGAACATCACCAACTATCGCCCGGTGGACGCCGGCGGCCGCACCTACACGGTGACCGACGACAGCGTCCGCCTGCTGGGCGGGTTGAAGGGTTCGTGGAACGGCTGGAAGTGGGACAGCGCGCTGCTCTACTCCGAAGCCCGCACCAAGGACATGACGCACAATGCGATCAGCAACACGCTCTTCCAGGCGGCGCTGAACCGCACCGACGCGTCGGCCTACAATCCGTTCAACGGCGGCTCGACCACCAACTATTCGGGCGCGGACGCCACGCCCAACAGCCAGGACACGATCAACTCGTTCCTGATCAACGTCTACCGGATCAGCAAGACTTCGCTGGCCCTGGGCGACTTCAAGGTGTCGAAGAAGGACCTCTTCAGCCTGCCCGGCGGCGACGTCGGCTTCGCGGCTGGCGTGGAAGTGCGTCGTGAGACCTATGACGACAACCGCGACAAGCGCCTGGACGGCACGGTCAAGTACACCAACAGCGTCACCGGCTTGACCTACAGCACCGACGTGATGGGCGCTTCCGGCTCGCCGGACGTCTCGGCCCATCGCACGATCGCCTCGGCCTTCTTCGAGCTGGCCGTGCCGGTGATCTCGCCCGAGATGAACATCCCGTTCGTCGAGGAAGTCAGCCTGCAGATCGCCGCCCGCGACGAGCACTATTCGGACTTCGGCAACGTGGTGAAGCCCAAGGGCGCGATCCTGTGGAAGGTCGGGCAGGGCCTGTCGCTGCGCGGCTCGGTCTCGCAGAGCTTCCGCGCGCCGAACCTGCCGCAGTTCTACAGCGAGGGCGCTTCGGTCTCGAATACCCGCACCGACTGGGCCTTCTGCCGGATCAACACGCCGACGGCGACCACTTGCTCCAGCGCCAGCACCATCGAAGTCCGCAGCGGCAATGAGAACCTGAAGCCGGAAGAGGCCGACAACGCCAGCGTCGGCTTCGTCTACCAGCCGCGCTTCATCCCCGTCGAATATGGCAAGCTGACCCTGACCACCGACTTCTGGTCGATCCGCGAGAAGGGCGTCATCGGCATCCTGGGCGGCGGCAACCAGATCGCTCTGGACTGGCTGCTGCGCCAGCAGGGCTCGTCCAACCCGAACGTCGTGCGCGACGCGCCGGTTGGGACGAACACGGTGGGCGCGATCGCCCAGATCAACGACGTCTATACGAACCTGCAGCCGCGCGTGTTGAAGGGCGTCGACTTCTCGCTGGCCTATGACCTGGACGACACCCCCTGGGGTGACTTCGGCCTGAACGTCAACGTGGCCAAGCTGCTGCAGTACGACCAGTCGCCGGGCGCGACCGAGGTGCTGCTGCAGCAGGCTGTCGCCGCCGGCAAGCTGCCGGGCGTGACGGTCACCAGCGCCGGCAACCAGATCGGCATGGGCGGCGCGCCGGAGTTCCGGGGCAGCGCCAGCATGAGCTGGCGCAAGGGCGGCTGGGGCGCGGGTGCCTTCGTCAACTATGTCAGCGAAGTCTACGACACCGGCTCGACCCTGACCGGCGGCGAGTACTACCAGATGCCGTCCTGGACCACGGTCAGCCTGTACGGCCAGTACGCGTTCAAGGAAGGTCGCTTCGACGGCTCCACGGTCCGCGTCGGGGTCCGCAACGTCGGCGACAAGGCCCCGCCGGTCTCGTCGACCAACTTCGGCTACTACGGCGCGCTGTACAACGCGACCGGCCGCTACTGGTACATGAACGTCTCCAAGCGGTTCTAAGCCCCAAGCGCCCGACTTCCCCGGTTCGCCGGGTAAGTCGGGCGTGACTGTTCGCACGCTTGCACGAGGCCGCCCATGACCTTCTTCCGGTTCGTCTCCGCCAGCCTGGCGGCCCTGGCTCTCGCGACGGCGCTGATCGCTTCGGGCGACGCGCTGGCCCAGAAGAAACAGCTTCTCGAATATCCGAGCATCCACTCGCCGGTCGTCGGCGAGAAGGGGATGGTGGTCAGCCAGAACGCCATCGCCGCCAAGGTCGGGGCCGACATCCTGCGCCAGGGCGGCAACGCCGTGGACGCAGCGGTCGCCACCGCCTTCGCGCTCGCCGTGACCCTGCCGCGCGCCGGCAATATCGGCGGCGACGGCTTCATGATGGTCCATCTGGCCAAGACCAACGAGACCATCTTCATCGACTATCGCGGCGTCGCCCCCAAGGCCGCCAAGCTGGAGACCTTCGTCGACCAGGACGGCAAGGAGATCGACGACGTCGCCTCGCGGGGCTATCGCGCCCCGACCGTGCCCGGCACGGTGGCCGGCCTGTTCCTGGCCCACCAGAAGTATGGCCGCCTGCCGTGGAAGACCCTGGTCGAGCCGGCCTATCGCCTGGCCGCCGACGGCGTCGCTCTGTCGCCCGACGAAGCCTTCGTCTTCAGCTGGGGCAAGCAGCGCCTGTCCGAGAGCGAAGCGGGCAAGCAGGCGTTCTACAAGCCGGGCGGCGCGCTCTACCGGGCGGGCGAGACGCTGAAGCAGCCGGATCTGGCCTGGTCGCTGCGTCAGATCGCCGACAAGGGCGCCGACGCCTTCTATCGCGGCGAGATCGCCCAGCGCTTCGCCGCCGACATGAAGGCCCATGGCGGCCTGATCACCGCCGAGGATCTGGCGTCCTACAAGGCCGTGATCCGCCAGCCTCTGGTCGGCAGCTATCGCGGCCTGACCGTGATGACCTCGCCGCCGGCCAGCGCGGGCGGGGCCACGCTGCTCGAGATGCTGAACATGCTCGAGACCTTCGACCTGAAGGCCTCGGGCCTGGGTTCGGCCAGGACCCTGCACCTCGAAGCCGAGGCCATGAAGATGGCCTATGCCGACAGGTCCCGATACCTGGGCGACACTGACTTCGTGAAGGTCCCGCTGGGCGGCTTCGCGTCCAAGGCCTACGGCGCCGAGCGCGCCAAGCGGATCAACCCGGACAAGGCCACGCCCGCCAAGGAGCTGGGCGTGGGCGATCCCTGGGCGTTCGAGAGCCACAACACCACCCACTTCTCGGTGGCGGACGCCGAAGGCAACGCGGTGTCGAACACCTTCACCCTGGGCGCCGACTTTGGTTCGGGCGTGGTGGTCTCGGGCGCGGGCTTCGTGCTGAACAACCAGATGAACAACTACGCCCACGAGGCGGCCTGGCGGGCGCAGAAGGCCGGCAAGCCGCTGCCGCCCAACGCGCTGGAGCCCGGCAAGCGGGTGCTCTCCACGATGATGCCGACCATGATCTTCAAGGACGGCAAGCCCTGGCTGATCACCGGCACGCCGGGCGGCGCGACCATCATCGACACGGTGCTGCAGGTCATCGTCAACATCGTCGACTTCAAGCTGAACGTGGCCGAGGCGACCCATCAGCCGCGCATCTTCCAGGACGCCAGCGACAACCTGCGCGTCGAGCCGAACTTCAATCCCGACACGGTGGCCCTGCTGAAGGCGATGGGCCACCCGATAACCTCGGACGAGACCATGGGCTCCGCCCAGTCGATCATGATCGACAATGGCCTCTTTCTGGGCGGCGCCGATCCGCGTCGCCCAGGGGCCGAGGCGGTTGCGCCCTAGGGTATCCTCCCACCTCCATCCTAGGACGTGATCACGGCGCCGGAGCTGCCCCTCCGGCGCCGCTTTCGTGTCGGGATTTGCGCCGGATCAAAGCTGGCCCGGACGGACAGGCGCAGTGTGTCTTCAGGCTCTTCTGTTTGCGGTCCAGGCAGGAGCCTACCGCCGCTCGACGTCATCGCCAGTTCGACGTCGGACGGCGGCGCTTCGGGGCCGTGCCCCCTAGGTGCTCCGAAGCTAAATCGGCGCCGGAATCGCATCCGGCGCCGATCTTGTTTTCAGAGCTTGGGCGAGGGCGCTTAGCGCGCCGCCGCCGGCCCGTACAGCAGGCCGTTGAACAGGAACTTGAACGTACCCCACGACTGGGCGCGCTGTGTGATCTCGGGGCCGAAGGCGAAGATCTTGCCCTTGCCCAGGTCGATGTCGAGCATCGCCGTTGAGTCCTTCAGCTTCTCCTGGCCGACGGCCCAGCCGCTGCGCAGCGGCTTGTCGCTGTCGAACCAGGCGACGCGCGAGACGCCCTTGACGTCGGGCTTCACCGTGAACGCCGGGCTGCGATCGAAGAAGACGTCCACCTGCTGGCCGGCGCCATAGGCCAGCGGCTGCTTGGGGTCGACCTTGGCGCGCAGCACCGAGCCCGGGATGTAGAGCTCGCTGGTGGTGTAGGGCTTGGTCTGGCCGTTCTCGGTCTTGACGGTGGCCAACTGGATCGGCGCGCCCAGCGCCGTGGCCAGGCGCGTCGATCCGCCAATCGCCACCACCGTCCCGCCGCCCTTCACGAAGTCGGCGACCTGGGGGAGGGTCTTGTCGTCGGTGAAGCGGCCGAGCCAGGCGCGATATTCCGCCGGGATCTCCTCCGGCTTGGGCTGGCTGCCGCCGCCGCGGCTACGACCGCCCTCGCCAGGCACGACGCCGTCCGGGAAGACCAGGACGTCGAAGTCCTTCTTGATGTCGCCGGCGTCCAGGCGCTGCGGATAGACGACCTGGAAGGTCGCCTCGAACTGCTCGAACATCCAGCGGTTCCAGCCCGAGGGCATCGAGCCGCCATAGACGTCCACGAGGCCGATGCGGATCGGCTTCAGGGCGATGGTCGCGCCGGACGGCTTGCCGCCGACCGCGTAGGCGTCGATCCCGAGATCCTTGACGCCCTTGTCGATCACCGCCTTGGCGACGGACGAGGCGGGGATGAAGATCGCGCCAGGGCCGAAGGCGGTCTTGCCAGCCTTGGCGCCGTCCTTGACCCAATAGACCTTGGCGCCGGCCTTCAGCAGGCGGTTCGTCAGGGTGAAGCTGGCGTTGGTCTCGTGGCTGACCAGCCAACCCGCGCCGCCCGAGCCCTTCACCGAACCCGGCGCGACCTTGATCAGGTCCGGCATGCGCGAGGTGGGGGCGTCGAAGCCGTCCAGGATGCGGTCGAACTTGATCCCCATCTGGTAGGCCAGGGTGTAGCCGGTGACGTCGTACGGCGCCTTGGGCGGACCGCCCGGATATTCCAGGTCGTGCGGGTGATCCTGCGGCTCGAACATGTCGAGGATATGCGGGCGATAGGCCTGGGCGGTGCGCACCACGTAGGAGCCGGCCGGATAGGTCTTGCCGGAGATCGTGAACGCCTTGTCGGCCTTGTCGACGTCGACGCCGGTCTTGATCAGCGCGTTCAGGAAGGCCACCGCCGTGGGCATGTCGGCCTGGTCGGCAGGGATGACATAGGCGCGGGGATCGCGCGACTCCGGCGTCTGCAGGACGGTCTTGTAGAGGCTGGGATCGATGGCCGCGCCATAGGGGCCGGGCTTGCCCTTGCCGGCGGCGGCCAGCGCCTCGACGCGCGTCGGCGTCGTGGTCCAGCTGTCGGTCGAGCCGCGCTTGATGCTGTTGTCGCCCATCTTCCAGATGTTGAAGAGCAGGCGCTCGCGGTTGCGGGCGGCGTAGTCGATCACCGCCAGGTTCATGGTCATCTGGTAGTCCAGCGAGTCCTGCAGGCGCCAGACGCGCGGCGCGATCGGCGCCGGCCGGTCGTTGCCCGGCAGTTGCAGCTCGGGCACCAGATTGACCGTCGTCGGGGTCGGACCGCCGATGATCTCGGTCAGCAGGCCGATCGAGTTGTGGAAATAGGCGACCGACCGCTCCATGCCGTTGTGCCAGGTGGAGTAGGGGGCGGCGCTGCGGGCGCCCGAACCCGGCTTGTCCTCCGCCACCAGCCGGCTGTGCATGGCCATGCCGACTTCCTGCAGCTCGGTCATGACCAGCGGGTCGTAGTTGAAGTTGAACGGGTCGCGGAACGGCGGGACGAACACCACCATGCCGTTCGGGCCGGTTTGGTGCTGGTTGTAGACGATCTGCGGATACCACTCGCGGAACAGCTGCTTGTTCACGTTGGTGGTCTCAGCCATGGCCGACATGAAGCTGTCGCGGTTGTTATCGTGGCCGACGTACTTCTGGTACAGGCGCGGCAGGGAGTTGAATTCGCGCTTCTTGGGATCGGCGTTGCGCATGTACCAGTCGCTGACCAGCTCCATGCCGTCCGGGTTGTCCTGGGCGAACAGGATCACGCAGTCGTCCAGGAGGCGCAGGGTCTCGGGATCCTTGGCCGACAGCATCCGATAGAGGACCTGGATCTGGCCCTGGGAAGTGATGGTCTCGGTGGCGTGCAGGCCCGCGTCGATCCAGACGACCGCCTTGCCTTCCGCCGCCAGCTTGGCGGCTTCTTCCTTCGAGACGCCCTCGGCCTTGGCCAGCTTGCGCGAGATCTCTTTCAGGCGATCCAGCTTGGCGAGGTTGGCGGGCGAGGAGACGACCGCCATCCACTGAGTGCGGCCTTCCTCGGTCTTGCCGATGTCGACCAGCTTCATCCGGTCGGACTGGGCCGCCAGGGTCTTCAGATACGCCTCATAGGCGGTGTAGTCGGCCAGGAAGTAGTCGCTGCCGACCGGCTGGGCGAACGCCTTCTCCGGTGGCGTGATGTCCGCGGCGACTGCGCCGCCCAGAGCCCCGAAGGCCAGAATCACGCCGAGGGCCGCACCGGCCATCGCTCCGCCACGCGTCATCGCATCACCCCTAACCCGCGCGCCTCGACAGCAGAGGGCGCTCCATCCCTTTGAAAGACGAAGCTGGATCGGATTTCCGCACCCGGAGCAACCGGCTGAGCAGCCCATTTTTTCGTCGGGAGCATCGGCGCATGGAAAAGGGGCCACCCTCGCGGACGGCCCCTTCCTCTCATCGGGCCCTACTGGCGGCCCGTACGCGAGATTTCGGTTGAGATCAGATCGCCGAGCGGCGGGCCAGTTCGACCCGGCGGGCGGCCACTTCGCTGCGCGCGCGCTCCAGGGCGTCGATCTCGGTGGCGGTCAGCAGGTTGTCGATGACCCGGCCCAGGTGCTCGCGCATGGCGTTGCGGGCGGCGGCCGGATCGCGGGCCTTCAAGGCCAGCAGGATCTCCTGGTGGTCGTCGATGCGGGGACGGACGCCGACCTGGCGCGCGCGCTCCAGCATGGCCCGGCACAGCGGCGACTTGTAGCGCTGGTCCCAGAGGGTCTCGACGACGCTCACCAGCGCGCTGTTGCGGCTGGCCCGGGCGATGGCGACGTGGAAGCGGCGATCGGCGCCTTCGCCCCGCACGTCCTTGTCGTTCTCGACCACCATGTCGTCCATGATCGTCGTCAGCTCGGTCAGTTCCTCGTCGGTGATCGTGGCGGCCGCCAGCGCGGCGACTTCGCCCTCGATCAGGCGGCGAGCCTCGGTCAGCTCGAAGGCGCCGATGTCCAGTTCGGGCGCGGAGCCCTGGGCGCGCGGCGCGTCGGTGACATAGACGCCCGAGCCATGCCGGGCCTCGACCAGGCCCTGGATTTCGAGGGCGATCATCGCTTCGCGCACGGTCGGGCGGCTGACCTTGTAGTCTTCCGCCAGATCGCGTTCAGACGGCAGGCGTTGACCGGGCTTGTGGACGCCCTCGCGGATCGCCTCGGCGATCGCGCCAGCCACCTGCTGGTAGAGCTTGCGGGCTTCCGTCGTCGAAGTGGTCATGTCTCTTCAAATCCCGTCCATCACGCGCCGGCCACACGCGCCAGGGTGGTGCAGACTATTGCAAGGGAAGGGACCGCGCTACCCGACCTTCGTCGACGGCCTCTAGCATCTCGTCTGATAAGTCGCTAAAACTGGTCAGGCCAATTCTTTCTCACGCTTAACGACTAGGTCCATGCTGAAGATCATCGACGCCAAGGTCATCGTCACCTGCCCCGGCCGCAACTTCGTCACCCTGAAGATCACCACCGAGGACGGGATCACGGGCGTGGGCGACGCCACGCTGAACGGCCGCGAGCTGTCGGTGGTCAGCTTCCTGCAGGATCACATGATCCCGTCGCTGATCGGCCGCGACGCCCATCAGATCGAGGACATCTGGCAGTTCTTCTATCGCGGCTCTTACTGGCGCGGCGGCCCGGTGGCCATGACCGCCCTGGCGGCCGTCGACATGGCGCTGTGGGACATCAAGGGCAAGGTCGCGGGCCTGCCTGTCTATCAGCTGCTGGGCGGCGCCTGCCGCACGGGGGTTACCGTCTACGGTCACGCCAACGGCGAGACCATCGAGGACACCATCGCCGAGGCCGTCAAGTACAAGGCCATGGGCTACAAGGCCATCCGTCTGCAGACCGGCGTGCCCGGCCTGGCCAGCACCTACGGCGTCTCGAAGGACAAGATGTTCTACGAGCCGGCCGACAACGACCTGCCGTCCGAGAACATCTGGTCGACCGCCGCCTACCTCAAGCACGTGCCGAAGCTGTTCGAAAAGGCGCGTGAGGTCCTGGGCTGGGACGTTCACCTGCTGCACGACGTCCACCACCGCCTGACCCCGATCGAGGCCGCGCGCCTGGGCAAGGACCTCGAGCCCTACCGCCTGTTCTGGATGGAAGATTCGGTCCCGGCCGAGAACCAGGGCGGCTTCCGCCTGATCCGCCAGCACACCACGACCCCTCTGGCCGTCGGCGAGATCTTCGCCCACGTCTGGGACGCCAAGCAGCTGATCGAAGAGCAACTGATCGACTATCTGCGCGCCACCGTGCTGCACGCCGGCGGCATCACCAACCTGAAGAAGATCGCGGCCTTCGCCGATCTGCACCACGTCAAGACCGGCTGCCACGGCGCGACCGACCTGTCGCCGGTGACCATGGCCGCGGCCCTGCACTTCGACATGTCGATCCCGAACTTCGGCCTGCAGGAATATATGCGCCACACGCCGGAGACGGACGCGGTCTTCCCGCACGCCTACACCTTCAACGACGGCATGCTGCATCCGGGCGACAAGCCGGGCCTTGGCGTCGACATCGATGAAGAGCTGGCCGCCAAGTACGAATACAAGCGCGCCTACCTGCCGGTGAACCGCCTGCAGGACGGCACGATGTTCAACTGGTAGGCCTCCTCGAGGCCTTGAATGAAGACGGCCGTCGGAGAGCTCCTCCGGCGGCCGTTTTTGTTTCGGTGGGGCGCTGGTGGCTCTAGGCCGGCCCGACGCGGAACGCGCACAGCTTGTTGCCGTCCAGGTCGCGGAAATAGGCTGCGTAGAACGCTTGCGGGCCTTCCTCGCCGCGCACGCCCGGCTTGCCCTCGCACTTACCGCCCTGAGCCACGGCCTTGTCGTGCAGGGCGTCGACCTTGGCGCGCTCGTCGACGGTCAAGGCGATCATCGTCCCGTTGCCGAAGGTCGCGGCTTGGCCGTCATAGGGCTTGCCGACGCCGAACATCGGCTTGCTCCAGTCCGCGCCCCAGGCGCAGCCGCCGGTCGGGAACTCCATAAGGCGCTTGACGCCGACGGTCTCGAACAGGGCGTCGTAGAAGGCCTTGGCCTTATCAAGGTCGTTGCTGCCGACCAGGGTGTATCCGATCAAGAGAGCCTCCCGTCTCCATGTGCCCAAAGGCGCGCGCCTCCGGCGGCGCTTTCTAGCGCGGAGGAAGGTTTTCGAGAAGTATCGCGCGGGCTTCGCGCCAAGGTGAAGTTTGCTTGAGCTTGCATCAAATGAGATAAAAAACTGGATGGTATTTTTAGGCTTATTCGTGAATAGCTCTTATTTTATTGCAGTATAAAATCGCAATGTCGGGTTTACGACGTATATATCCCGCATAGGTTTTATTATTTACTATCGATCTTGATCGGGAGGTGCTAGCGTGGTCCACATCATCGGCACGGCTTCTTCGAGCGTCGGTGGCTGAGAGACGCAAGCTCACGCTTCCGCTCCCGCTCGAATGGCGGAGCAATTCAATGCCCACGTACCTGTTCTATCCGCGCCGTGCGAACGGCGTGTCGCTGACCTTTGTCGCCGAAGCCGCCGAAAACGACGCCGAGGCCCTGCAAATGGCCGCGGAGATCGCCGAAGAGCACGACTGCGTCAGCGTTTTCGTCTGGGAGCCAGCTCCCGGCCCTGAAGGCCGAGACCGCTTCGTCGGCGAGATCGGCAGCCTGGGCGGCGAGACCCGCGCCGAGCCGTCGTCCGACCATGGAGCCTCGGCCGAGGCTTAAGCGTTAGCGGAGGACCTTCAGGGAGGTCTCCGTGGATAAGCTGTTCGCCAAGTTCGCCAACGTCACCGCCAGGATCACCGGCAGCCCGCCGGCCTTCCTGGTCTGCGTCGGGCTCGTGCTGGTCTGGGCCGCCAGCGGCCCCCTGTTCGGCTTCTCCGAGACCTGGCAGCTGGTGATCAACACCGGCACCACCATCGTCACCTTCCTGATGGTGTTCCTGATCCAGAACACCCAGAACCGCGACGGCGTCGCCCTGCAGACCAAGCTGGACGAGCTGATCCGCGCCACCACCGACGCCGAGAACGAGTTCATCGGCATCGAGAAGCTGACCGACAAGGAGCTCGAGGTCATGCACGCGCGCTGCAAGGCGCGGGCGGATCGCTCGATGCGCGCGTTGCAGCGCGCGGCGGCCGAAAAAGACGCCCGGGTGGCGAAATCCAGCGCGGGCGCGCGCAAGGCGCCAGCCAAGTCGCAGCCCTCCGCCAAGGCCCGGGCCGCCAGCCGCGCGAAGGCCTTGAAAGCCGGTCGATCCAGCGAGTAAGGGCGCGCTGGCTACGACCTCGACAGGCTGGACGCGGGTTGCCTTAGCCGGTAGCGGTACCAAAGGGTGAGCGCGTCAGCATGAACGCGCGCCTGATTAGGGAAACGCGTCTTGCCGAAGCTGTCCTTTCCGAAACTTCGGGCTCTGCGCTGGTGGATCATCGGCCTGGTGATGCTGGGCGCGATCATCAACTATCTGACGCGTTCGACCATGGGCGTGGCCGCCCCGACGGTGCTGAAGGACCTCGGCATCTCGGTGAAGGAATATTCCTGGATCACCGGCGCGTTCCAGCTGGGCATCATGATGCAGCCGGTGTGCGGCT
>JAYRLX010000528.1:0-2147 GCA_041905125.1 Caulobacter sp.
GGTCTAGGTTTCGGCGAGGGTCTCGTCTGGCTTCTGGCGCGCCGCGACCATGAACGACAGCACGATCGCCACGAGGCCGATCAACGCCGTATAGATGAAGAAGGCCGTGTACCCCGCCGCCATGGCCTGGGCGCTGACGCCGAGCTTGGCCCCGGCGGCGGTGAAGCTCTCCGGCGGCAGGCGCGTGAACAGACCCTTCAGCATGGCGATCGGACCGCCACGTTCGGCCGCCTGGGCGGAGGCTTCGACGATGCGGCCGGACTGCGAGGCGACCAGCTTGCCGGGCAGGGCGTAGAGCGACGAGAACAGCGCGTATTGGGTCGCGGTGAAGCCCGCCGAGGTCAGGCTCGACATGTAGGCGATCAGGGCGGTGCCCGCGACGCCGCCGGCGATGTTGTCGAGGCAGATCGCCGTGAACAGCATCGGGATGTTGTGCCCGCTCATGGCCAACAGGGCGAACATCAGGTTGCTGATCGGCTGGGCGAAGGCGCCGATGACCAGCGCCTTCATCAGGCCCAGGCGCGCCACGACCACGCCGCCCAGGAAGACGCCGATCATGGAGGCGATGATGCCGAACACTTTGCGGATCTCGGCGATCTCGGTCAGCGAGAAGCCCATGTCCCGGTAGAACGGGTTCATGATGTTCAGCACGAAGTCGGAGACCCGATAGACGCAGATCGCCGCCAGGATCAGGCCGGCGACGCCCTGGAAGCGCGTCAGGAATTCGCCCAGCGGCTCGCCGAACGCTTTCGACATGTAGACGCCGGGTTTGGTGCGCACCTTCGGGATCGGCCAAGCGGCGACCACGACGATGACAAGGCCCGCCACCACGCCCAGCAGCTGAAGCCAGACGCCGTTCGGCTTGGCGGTCCAGGCGTCCGCCAGCGCCTGTCCGCCGATCAGCTTGGAAAGCAGGGTGGCGTCGCCGGCGAGGCCTGACCCCAGCGCCAGGGCGCCCAGCACCAAGATCGCCAGGCGCGCCAGCCATTCCAGCACTTCAAAGGCGCGAGGTTGGGCGACGTCGTCGGTGGGGATCGGGCGGATGCTATGCTCGGCCTCGCGCGGCGCCCACAAGGTCGCCAGAATTCCGATCCCGACGATCACGCCCATGGCCGCGTAGGACAGGTTCCAGCCGTAGCGCTCGGCCAAGAGCAGCGGCACGGCCCCTGCGGCGATCATGGCGACGCGATAGCCCCACTGATAGGCCACGACCATCGGGCCTTGTTCCTCCTTATCGGCCACCTCGATGCGCCAGGCGTCGATGACGATGTCATGCGAGGCCGTGGCGAAGCCGACGGCGACGGCCGTCGCGGCCAAGACGCCGAGCTGATTGGCCGGGTTCATGGTCGATATGGCCCACAGCCCCAAGACCATCGCGGTCTGGAACACCAGCATCCACGCGCGCCGATGGCCCAGTAGCCGGTGCAGTACGGGAACCTTGGCCCGGTCGATCAACGGGGCCCAAAGAAACTTGAAGGAAAAGGACAGCGTCGCGAGGCTGAAGAAGCCGATCACCGCCAGCGACAGCCCAGAGTCGCGCAGCCACAGCGACAGGGTGTCGAAGATCAGCATGAAAGGCAGGCCGGACGCGAACCCGAGACCCAGCATCACCAAGCTGCGACGCTCGCCGAAGAAGGCGAGGGTTTGCAGCAGGCTTTTCTTCTCGGGCTTGGTCTTGGCGCCCTCGGTCTGCTCGTTCATGCGGCGGAATCCCCGGCGAGGGAACCGCCCCCGCTTCAGCCGGCGACCTTGGATCGCGTCGCGCTTTTCGTCCAGCCGGCGACGCCAGACGTGGTCCAGCGAGTCAGCACGTCGCGCAGCGCTTCCTGGGTCAGCGGCTTGACCAGGAAGTCGTCCATGCCGGCGGCCAGGCAGGCGCGCTTGTCTTCGTCGAAGGCGTCCGCCGTCAGCGCGGCGATCGGCGCGGCGACGCCTTTGGCGCGCAGGGCGCGGGCGGCGTCGACGCCCGACATGCCGGGCATGCGCAGATCCATCAGGATCAGGTCGTAGGAGCCCGCCACGGCGGCCGCGATCGCCTGCTCGCCGTCGGCGACGCGGTCGACCTTGCAGCCCTCGCGCTCCAGCAGAGTGCGGGCCAGCAGAGCGTTGATCGGGTTGTCTTCGGCCAGCAGCACCCGCACGCCATG
>JAYRLX010000529.1:0-2146 GCA_041905125.1 Caulobacter sp.
TGCAGGATCAGGCGCTCGCCCGCGCGGTCAGCCTCCGTGACCGGGCTCTCGTCAGCCTTCTGGACGACGGCCAGCTCCGTTCGCCAGAACGGCAGGATGACGGTCGCCGCCTCCTCGGTGATCCGGGCCAGGGCGCGGCCCCAATCAGCCAGGGTCTGGGTCGTCTCGCTCATGTCTGCCCCCGGGGGTCGTCGCCGACGAATTCCAGCCGGACGCGCCGGCCATCGATCGTCTGCTTGCCCGCCTCTTCGAAATTGACGGTGACCCGATGTCCGATCACGGACTGAACCTGTCCCAGGCCCCAGTCGGGCTGGTCGGGATGGCGCACCAGGACGCCCGGCTCTAAAAACGGATCCATAACGGCCCTCCTCTAGAGGCTTGGGCTAGTTTGCCAAAGCCTCAAATCACGGCAGAGTCCGCCGCCATGACCGATATCGTCCCCGAGACCGTTCCTGCGACCCCGGCGCCTGCGCAAACGGACGTGCAGGGCCCCGACTTCGCCGCCATGCTGGCCGCGCGCCTGTGCCATGACTTCATCAGTCCGGCCAGCGCCATCGTCTCGGGCCTGGACCTGCTGGAGGATCCCGCCGCTCAGGACATGCGCGACGACGCCATGAACCTGATCGCCTCGTCGGCCCGCAAGCTGGCGGACCTGCTGCAATTCACCCGCGTGGCCTTCGGCGCCTCGGCTTCGGCCGAGAATTTCGACAGCCGCGAGCTGGAGAAGCTGGCGCAAGGCGTCTTCGCCCATGTGCGCCCGACCCTGAACTGGGCGATCGAACCCCAGGCGATGAACAAGCCGTCCGCCCAGGCGGTGCTCAACATCGCCCAGATCGCCGCCAGCGCCTTGCCGGCCGGCGGCGTCGCCACCGTGAAGGGCGTCAGCGCCGACGGGCGTTTCTCGATCATCGCCGAGGCGGTCGGCCCGCGCGCGCGCCTGCGGCCCGAGATCCTGGCCGGGCTGAAGGGCGAGCCCCTGGCCGAAGGCCTGGGCGGTCCGTGGGTCCAGGCGGCCTATCTGAACGCCCTGGTGCGCGCGGCCGGCGGGCAGATCGCCTGCGAAGTGGGCGAGGATCGCGCCTCGATCGCGGCCTGGGTGCCCGCCTAGCACCTTCATAGCGCTCGGAAATTCGGCAAACCGCTCCTTAACCAGAAGCCTTCATCTTGGTCGTCTGGATTGGAGCACGCCGTGAAGACCTGCCTGGTGGTCGACGACAGCCGGGTGATCCGCAAGGTCGCCCGCCGAGTCCTCGAGGACATCGGCTTCGACATCGCCGAGGCTTCCGACGGGATGGAAGCTCTGGCCTGGTGTCGCGCGGCCATGCCTGACGCCGTGCTTCTCGACTGGAACATGCCGGTGATGAACGGCCTCGAATTCCTGCGCCTGCTGCGCAAGGAGCGAGGCGGCGACGCGCCCAAGGTCATCTTCTGCACCGTCGAGAACAGCATCGACCGCATCCGCGAGGCCCTGGACGCCGGCGCGGACGAGTACATCATGAAGCCGTTCGACGGCGACATCATCCAGGCGAAGTTCGCCGAGGCGGGTCTGCTGTGACCCCCGAGCATATCGACCTTCTGGCCGCGCTAGGGCGCGCCCGCGCCGGCGTGCGGGTCGAGGTTGAAAAGCCCTACCTGATCGAGAGCCGCCTGACGCCGCTGGCGCGCCGTGAGGGCTTCGAGAGCATCGAAGCCTTGATCGACGAACTGCGCGCGAAGCGGGAGGAGCGATTGATCTGGGCGGTCGTCGAGTCGCTCTGCAGGACCGAGACGACCTTTTTCCGCGGGCGAGAAGCCTTCACGGCGCTTCGCGACGGCGTGCTGCCGTCACTCTCTCGCCGTCGGGATACGCCGCTGCGGATCTGGAGCGCGGCCTGCGCCACGGGCCAGGAGGTCTATTCGGTCGCCATGGCCGCCGCCGAGGCGACGGACTTGGCCCCGGGCGCACGGTTCGAGTTCTTCGGCTCGGACCTCTCCGAACGGTGCCTTGAGAAAGCTCAGAGCGGCCTCTACACCCAGTTCGAAGTCCAGCGCGGTCTGCCGATCCGCATGCTGGTCAAGTATTTCGAGAACCAGGACGACACCTGGACGATCTCGCCGCGCATCCGACAGATGGTGCGCTGGCGGCGGATCAATCTGCTGTCCGATC
>JAYRLX010000077.1:0-11999 GCA_041905125.1 Caulobacter sp.
GTGCGGGGCGGGGGCGTCGCTGGCGTTGTTCAGGCGACGCGCGGCGGCCTTGTAGAGCGTCTCGATCGTGAAGGTCGACTTGCCGCCGCCCGACACGCCGGTGATGCAGGTGAAGGTTCCGACCGGGATCTCGGCCGTGACGCCCTTCAGGTTGTTGCCGGTCGCGCCGACGACCTTCAGCACCTTCTTCTTGCTGATCGGCCGGCGCTGCTCGGGCACCTCGATCTCGCGCACGCCGGTCAGGTACTGGCCGGTGACGCTCTTGGGATTGGCCATGATCTGCTCGGGCGTGCCCTCGGCGACGATCTCGCCGCCATGGACGCCGGCGGCCGGACCCATGTCGATCACGTAGTCGGCGGTGAGGATCGCTTCTTCGTCGTGCTCGACGACCAGCACCGAGTTGCCGAGGTCCCGCAGGCCCTGCAGCGAGGTCAGCAGGCGGGTGTTGTCGCGCTGGTGCAGGCCGATCGACGGCTCGTCCAGCACGTAGAGCACGCCCGTGAGGCCCGAGCCGATCTGGCTGGCCAGGCGGATGCGCTGGCTCTCGCCGCCCGACAGCGTGCCCGAGCCGCGCGACATGTTGAGGTAGTCGAGGCCGACATCGACCAGGAACCGCAGGCGGTCGTTGATCTCCTTCAGGATCCGCCGGGCGATCTCCATCTGCTTGTCGGTCAGACGGCCTTCCAGCGCGGTGAACCAGTCGCGGGCCGGGCGGATCGCCAGGTTCGAGACCTCGGCGATGTCCTTGCCATCGACTTTCACGGCCAGGGCTTCGGGCTTGAGGCGCTTGCCGTGGCAGGTCTCGCAGGGGGTGTCGGACTGGTAGCGGCCCAGCTCCTCGCGCACCCACGAGCTGTCCGTCTCACGCCAGCGGCGTTCGAGGTTCGGCAGCACGCCCTCGAAGGGCTTCTCGACCTCGTACTTCCGCGCGTTGTCGTCGTAGGTGAACTTGATCTTGGTCCCGCGCGAGCCGTTCAGCACCACGTCCTTGGCGTCGGCCGACAGCTTGTGCCACGGCTCGTCCATCGAGAAGCCGTAGTGGCGCGCCAGGGCCTGCAGGGTCTGGGTGTAGAGCGGCGAGGGCCCCTTGGCCCACGGCGCCACGGCGCCTTTGTGCAGGCTCTTGTCCTTGTCGGGCACGACGAGGTCGGCGTCGAAGGCGAGCTTCGCGCCCAGGCCGTCGCAGACCGGGCAGGCGCCGGCCGGATTGTTGAACGAGAACAGCCGCGGCTCGATCTCGGCGATCGTGAAGCCGCTGACCGGACAGGCGAAGCGTTCCGAGAACAGGATGCGCCTGGGCTCCTTCTCGCCTTCCTCGATGGTGGCGAACTCGGCGACGGCCAGACCATCGGCCAGGCGCAGGGCCTGCTCGATGGAGTCGGCCAGACGCTGCTCCATGTCGGGCTTGGTCACCACGCGGTCCACGACCACGTCGATGTCGTGCTTGAACTTCTTGTCGAGAGCCGGGGCGTCCTCGATCGGATAGAATTCGCCGTCGATCTTCAGCCGCTGGAAGCCGGCCTTCTGCCACTCGGCGATCTCCTTCTTGTACTCGCCCTTGCGATCGCGAACGACGGGGGCCAGCAGATAGAGACGCGTGCCCTCGGGCAGGGCGGTGATCTTGTCGACCATCTGGCTGATGGTCTGGCTTTCGATCGGCAGGCCGGTGGCGGGCGAGTAGGGGACCCCAACCCGCGCCCACAAAAGGCGCATATAGTCGTGGATCTCGGTGACGGTGCCGACGGTCGAGCGCGGATTGCGCGACGTGGTCTTCTGCTCGATCGAGATCGCCGGCGACAGGCCTTCGATCAGGTCGACGTCGGGCTTGCTCATCAGCTCCAGGAACTGACGCGCGTAGGCCGACAGGCTCTCCACATAGCGGCGCTGGCCCTCGGCGTAGATCGTGTCGAAGGCGAGCGACGACTTGCCCGAGCCCGACAGGCCGGTCAGCACGACCAGCTCGCCGCGGGGGATGTCGACGCTGACGTCCTTCAGATTGTGCTCACGGGCGCCGCGAACGCGGATGAAGTTCAGTTGCTCGGCCATGTTTTCCGGAACGTTGGGCCGCCCGATTGGTGGCGGCGCAGCGGCTATATGTAGGGCTCGATCCGGGAATTAACACAAGAACAAGATGCGAACAAATGTCGCGCGTGCGAGGCCAAGCTTCTGCTGACAGCGGATGTCAGCATGAAGCGCGCGGGGCGCCCGTTTTCGCGCCGGGCCGTTTGTCTTTCCTAAACCGTGTTTGGAAGCGGGTTCTTCAAGGGACCGGCTTTACCGCTCGATCTTGGGTCGAGTTGGGACCCGCCGGAGAGGGACCGGAACCATGGCCAAGGCAGAAGCCGAGAGCGTCAAGCAGGTAGCCAAGCACGGCGCGTTCAACAGCATGCGTCCGCCCAAGCCGCGCTCGGTGGTCATCGATGGCCTGGTGTTTATCGGCGGCGTTGGGGCGCTGCTCTGGGTCCTCTGCAACATGGCCCCGACCTAAAGGTGCTCGGCGTTCGCGGGACCGCGTCCGTCGCCTCGCCTTCATGGGGCCCATCGACGAGATCCCCTGGCAAACGCCGACCCGCGACAGCAAGTCGCGGTACGACGGCGAGGGTTCGCGCAAGCATCAGTGTCGTGACTATCGTCGTGGCCGGACGCCCGGATTTTCTGAACGAAATCTGAGTTCTACGGGCGCCCCGCCGCCCAGTCTCCGCGAGGGTGGCTGCTTCTAGGAGAGAACGCCGTTAGCCCGGCTCGGGGGCGTTCGCTTTTGCTCAACCGTCTTTCGAAGCCCGCTGTTCAGCGTGATTTCTGAAAACGTTTGCGATCGGGCCTGGGGCTCGAGGCAGCCGGAACCACTCTCGTCATGTCGCAGGACACCGCCAAACAGGACGCCAAGCGCGAGGCGTTCAGAGCCTTGAACACCGGCAAGCCGCGTTCCGTGATCATCGACGGGCTGGTGTTCATCGGCGGCGTCGGATCGCTGCTCTGGGTCCTGCGCCACATGACCCCCTAGGCGGCGCTCTAGGCCCTGTCGATACGCGCCGCGTAGCAGCCCCACTTGGCGTAGTGAGCGTGCAGGTAGGCGATGTCCGGATCCTCGAGATCGGCAACTACCGGAAGCTGGCCCTGCTGGGTTTCGCGCCGGCCCGCGAGACCCTGGCCTGGCTGGACGGGGCCGAGGCGCGGCTGGCGGCCATCACCGGCGACCTGGCGGCGGGCGAGGACAGCCAGGGCGTGCTGGACGACCTCCTGAAGCTCTCGGCCGAGGTCGAGGCCCGGGCGGCGACCAGTCGCTTTCGCAGGGGCGCGACCGAATCCTATCACCAGCTGACGCTGGATCGGCTGGAGGCGCTGCGCGAGCGGCGGCTGCCGGGCCACTCGACCATGAGCGAGTTCATCGCCCGCCGCCTGTTGCCGGCCATGCGCACGCGGGAGGCGGCGGACCGGCGGCTGGACGACCTGTCCCAGCGGGTCGCGCGTTGCGGGGACCTGCTGCGCGCCAAGCTGGGCCTGGCCCAGGACCGCCAGAACCAGGAGACCTTGCGCGGCATGGACGCCAGTTTGCAGCTGCAGACCAAGCTGCAGGGGCTGGTCGAGGGGCTGTCGATCTTCGCGGTCGGCTACTATGTGCTGGGCCTCTTGGGCTATCTGCTGAAGCCTTGGCTGCACGGCTGGCCCGGCGGGAGCGAGCGGGTGCTGTCGGCCCTGGTACCGCTGGTGCTGATCGCGGTGGCCGCCAGCCTGCATCGCCGCAAGAAGCGCCTGATCGGCGACGAACGCTCTTGAGGCGCCTATAGAAGGCGCATGGATCTCGACGCCTTCATTCGGGCCAACCTGCCGCTCACGCCGGCGCCGGGCGTTCCGGAAGTCCAGCTGCATCTGGCCGGGCCGCGCAGCGGGCTGATGCGGCTGGCCGACGCCGACCCCGACTTCGGCTCGCCCTACTGGGCGAGGTGTTGGGGCGGCGGGCTGGCGCTGGCGCGGCATGTGCTGGACCACCCGGAGACCGTCGCCGGCCGGCGCGTGCTCGATCTGGGAACTGGCTCGGGTCTGGTGGCGATCGCGGCGATGAAGGCCGGGGCGGCGCAGGTCCTGGCGGTCGATGTCGATCCCTACGCCGTCGCCGCCACGCGGCTCAACGCCGAGGTCAATGCGGTGACCTTGGAGGCCCGGCTGGCGGACATCACCGACGGCGCGCCGCCTTCGGATATCGATCTGATCCTGGTCGGAGATCTGTTCTACGACGCCGATCTCGCCTGGAACGTCCTGTCGTTCCTGCAGCGCTGCGCGGCGGCGGAGGGCGGCGTGCTGATCGGCGATCCCTGGCGGGCGCATCTGCCTGGCGAGCGCCTGAGGGCCGTCGCCGAGTATCCGGTCGCCGACTTCGGCGATCCCGGCGGCGTCCTGCGGAACGCCGCCGTCTTCTCGCTTCTGGCCTAAGCCCGGCGGTTCAGGGTGATCGCCGCGCCCATGGCGGGACGATCATTGACCATGCCGCCCGCGCCATAGGTCGTGGCCGGCGCGGCGCGCTGGTTGGCGATCTCCTCGGCCACGGCGCGGACCAGGCCCTCGGTGACGGTGCGGGCGGCGTCGACCGCGCGGGCCTGGCGGGCGAGCACGGCGTCGAAGGCCTCGGTGGCGCGCTTCAGGCGCTGGCGAAGTTCCGGGCGCGCCGTCTCGATCAGGGCGACATTGGCGCGGACCCGCATCGACTCGTGCCGATAGACATTGGCCAGCTTGGCGGTCTCTTCGACATACTGCGCGGCCTCGTGCGGGCGGCGGTTCTCGAAGGCCTGAGCCTCCTTGGCGATCAGGTCGGTCAGGCGCTCGGTCAGCAGGATCAGCTGATTGACGCGATCGTCGGCGTCGACGGCGGCGATGGCCATGGGGTTACTCCTTCAGACCCTGAAGCTTCAGCATTTCGCGTTCGACGGTGGGCGCCAGGCCGATGCCGCCGGCGCGGGTGACCTGCTTGGCCATGGCCTCGGCCATCACCGACTTGAACATCTCCTCGCCCTGGCCGCCGCCGAAGGGCTCGGAGGTTTTCACGCCCTCGAACATCTGCTGCATCATCACCGACAGGAACGAGGCCTCGAAGTTCTGGGCCGTGTCCTTGATCTTGGCGCGCTTGGCGGTGTCCTTAGCCGTGTCCTCGATGGAGGCGGCCGCGCCCTTCACCGCCTGAGCGGCGGTCTTCACGGCGGCGGTCGTCGCGCCAAACTGGGGAACGAAGGTCGAGATCGTCGAGAAGGCGCTCATCACATCACCTCGATGTCGGCTTGCAGAGCGCCGGCGGCCTTCACGGCCTGCAGGATCGAGATCATGTCGCGCGGGGTGACGCCCAGGGCGTTCAGGCCGCCCACCAGGCTCTTCAGCGAGGGCGAGCCGCCCAGGGTGAGCAGCTGCTTGCCCTTTTCTTCCTCGACCTTGACGTTCGACTGCGGGACGACCGCGGTCTGACCCTGGCTGAACGGCGCGGGCTGGCTGACGGCGGGGCTCTCCTGGACGGTGATCGTCAGGTTGCCTTGGGCGATCGCCACCTGGCTGATGCGGACGTCGTCGCCCATGACGATGACGCCGGCCACTTCGTCGATCACCACCTTGGCCGGGAAGTCGGGCTCGACCTCGAGGTTCTCGATGTTGGTCACGAAGCTGATCATGTCCATGCCGGGCGGGGCGCGGACGGCGACGATGGTCGGGTTCTGCGCCTGGGCGCAGCCGGGGAACTTCTTGTTGACGGCGTCGGCGATGCGGCGGGCGGTGGTGAAGTCCGGATTGCGCAGGGTCATGCGCAGGATGTCCATATTGACCATCTGAAAGCCGGTCTCGCGCTCGATGATGCCGCCCGAGGCGATGCGACCGGCGGTCGGCACGCCCTTGGTCACCGAGCTGCCCGAGGCGCCGCCGGCGGAGACCGAACCGGTCTGCACCGTGCCCTGGGCGACGGCGTAGGTCTGGCCGTCGGCGCCTTGCAGGCTGGTGACCAGCAGGGTGCCGCCCAGCAGGCTCTTGGCGTCGCCCAGCGCCGAGACGTTGACGTCCAGCTTCGAGCCGGCGGCCGAGAAGGGCGGCAGGCTGGCGGTCACCATGACCGTGGCGGTGTTCTTGGTGTTCAGGGTCGCGTCGCGGACGTTGACGCCCTGGCGCTCCAGCATCGCCTCCAGGCTCTGCTTGGTCATGGGGGCGTTGCGCAGGGAGTCGCCCGTGCCGTTCAGGCCGACGACGACGCCGTAGCCGACCAGCTGGTTCTCGCGGACGCCTTCGAAGGCGACGATGTCCTTGATGCGCGACTTGGCGAACGCCGGCGCAGCCACCAGGGCTGAGGCGGCGACCAGGGCGGTCAGAACCGGGCGAAGAACGGTGCGAAAGAATGAACGCGGCATGGCAGTCCCGTTGCGGGGAGACGTCCCCGTGTCCCGCCATGCCAAAAGCGGGCCAGTTTCAAGGTGTTGTGAATCAAGGGATTCTCGGCGCGGCTGGGGTTCCGGCGGCGCCTCCAGGCAGATTCTGCCCGGCATTAACCATACTTCAAGCGCGCAAACCGACTATGATTGTGCGACGAGACAAGTGACTCGCGTGTCTGAGCTTTTGGAGCTTGTCGGATGAAGGTTTCCAGCACGGGGGGCGTGGGGGCGGCGGGACCGTCTCGGGCCAAGTCCTCTGGCGGGGCTTCGGGCTTCTCCCTGCCATCGGTGAACGCCGCCAGCGGCGCGGCCAGCACGGCTTCGGTCGGCGGCCTGTCGGGCGTCGGCTCGGTCGACGCGCTTCTGGCCCTGCAGGCGGCCGGCGCGGTCGGCGATCCCCTGGAACGCAAGAAGCGCGCGGTGCGGCGCGCCGACCATATCCTCGACATCCTGGGCGAGGTTCGCATCGCCCTGATCGACGGGGACATCTCGCACGCGACCCTGGATCGCCTGACCCGCGCCATTCGCGAGCAGCGCGACCAGACCGACGACCCGCGCCTGGAGGGCGTCCTCAACGAGATCGAGACTCGCGCGGCCGTCGAGTTGGCCAAGCTTCAGGCCCGAGGCCGCTGACATGGCGGAGGCCGGACGCGCAAATGATCGCCGGCCCCGCAGCGCTTGGCCTTGCCGCGCGTTTTACGTCTGTCCATGCCGTCGTTCGACGCGAACTTTCGCTCTTCATGCGAGGTTCATTGAACGCGGCTCACCTTTTGGTATAAGCGCTCGGCCCTTGAGGGCTGAGTTCATTGGGGCGTGAGGCGTTGATGCAGACGGCCACTGTTCTAGTCGAGAAATCCGATTATCGTCCTTCCGAGGACGAGCCTTTTATGAACGACCGGCAGCTTGAGTATTTCAAGAACAAGTTGCTGGCCTGGAAGGAAGAGATCCTCCGCGAATCTCGCGAGACGGTGACCCACCTCCAGAAAGAAACCGAGAACCACGCCGATCTCGCCGATCGTGCGTCCTCGGAAACTGACCGAGCCCTTGAGCTCCGCACCCGCGACCGCCAACGAAAGCTGATCTCCAAGATCGACCAGGCCCTGCGCCGAGTCGAGGATGGCTCCTACGGCTACTGCGAGGAGACGGGCGAGCCGATCGGCCTCGCTCGCCTGGAAGCCCGTCCGACGGCGACCATGAGCGTGGAAGCCCAGGAGCGTCACGAGCGCCGCGAACGCGTCCACCGCGACGATTAAGCCGGATCATCGGATGCGCGATCGGGCGATGCTCGATCGCGCGTTTTCCAGGCGTGAGCGACTTCGCTACGGTAAACCTGCTCTTGTCAGGAATCGAGCGCGCAACCTAGGGTGCCCGGCGCCACCGTATGGTGACGCTAGCCTGGAAAGCCCATGAAGACGCTGCTCGCTTCCGCCGCCGTGGCGGTTCTTGTCGCCGCCACCCCCGCGCTCGCCGCCGCTCCCGCAAAGGCGCCGCCCGCCAAGGCGGCCAAGGTCACCGGCGCATCGGCCGTGAACCTGCCGGTCGTCGACATCCCCCACACGACGTTCAAGCTGGCGAACGGCCTGACCGTGATCGTGCACGAGGATCACAAGGCGCCGATCGTCGCGGTCAACGTCTGGTACCACGTCGGCTCCAAGAACGAGCCCGCGGGCAAGACCGGCTTCGCGCACCTGTTCGAGCACCTGATGTTCAACGGCTCGGAGCATTTCAACGACGACTGGTTTAAGGCGCTCGAGAAGCTGGGCGCCACCGACATGAACGGGACGACGAACCAGGATCGCACCAACTATTTCCAGAACGTCCCGACCTCGGCGCTGGACCAGGTGCTGTGGCTGGAAAGCGACCGGATGGGCTGGCTGGTCAACGCGATCGACAAGGCCAAGCTGGATGAGCAGCGCGGCGTCGTCCAGAACGAGAAGCGCCAGGGCGAGAACCAGCCCTATGGCCAGGTCTGGGACATCATCACCGACAGCACCTATGCCAAGGACCATCCGTACGGCCACAGCGTCATCGGGTCGATGGCAGATCTGGACGGCGCGTCGCTGGACGACGTGAAGACCTGGTTCAAGAACTATTACGGCGCCGCCAACGCCACGCTCGTCCTGGCCGGCGACATCACCGTGGCCGAGGCCAAAGCCAAGGCCGAGAAGTACTTCGGCGACATTCCGTCGGGACCGCCGGTCGTCCGCCAGAAGACCTGGGTCGCCAAGCGGACCGGCTCGCAGCGCGCCGAGATGCAGGATCGCGTACCGCAGACGCGGATCTACAAGGTCTGGAATGTCCCGGGCTTCGGGACCGCCGAGGCCGACTATCTGACCCTGCTGAGCGACGTGCTGGTCTCGGACAAGACCTCGCGCCTCTACAAGCGCTTGGTGTTCACCGACCAGAGCGCGACAGCGGTCGGCGCCAGCGTCGACGACAGCGAGATCGGCGGGCAGTTCATGGTCACGCTGACGGTCAAGCCGGGCGGCGATCCCGCGGCGGTCGAGAAGGCCTTCGACGAGGAATTCCAACGCCTGCTCCGCGACGGGCCGACACCGGAGGAAGTGGCCAAGGTCCGCACCAACAATCTCGCCAATTTCGTACGGGGCACCGAGCGCATCGGCGGCTTTGGCGGCAAGTCCGACATCCTGGCCCAGAACCAGGTGTTCCTGCGCGACGCGGGCGCCTACAAGCAGAAGCTGGAGCGCATCCGCGACGCCAAGCCCGCCGATCTGGTCGGGGCGGGGCGCAAGTGGCTGACCGACGGCGACTTCACCCTGACGGTCACGCCGTTCCCAACCTACAAGACCGCGGCCGCCGGCGCCGATCGCAAGGCGATGCCGGAGGTCGGCGCTCTGAAGGCCCCAGCCTTCGTCAAGCTGCATCGGGGCGTGCTGTCCAATGGCCTGAAGGTCGTGCTGGCCGAGCGCCATGACACGCCCCAGGTCCAGTTCAGCCTGCAGTTCGACGCCGGCCAGGCGGCCGAAGCCGCGGGCAAGGCCGGCGTCTCGGGCCTCGCGGTCGGCATGCTGACCGAGGGCACCACCAAGCGCGACAACCTGACCCTCAGCCGCGAACTGGCGCAGCTGGGCGTTTCGGTTTCGACCCGCAATGGCCTGGACTACTCGGCCGTGACCATGAACACGCTGACGGCGACCCTGGATCCGGCCCTGGCGCTCTATGCCGATATCCTCGGCAACCCGGCCTACACGCCCAGCGATCTGGCGCGCCGCAAGCGCCTGTCGATCGCCAGCATCCAGCAGGCCAAGCAGAGCCCGAACGCCATGGCTTCGCGCATCCTGCCGGTCCTGGCGTACGGGCCCGACAGTCCGTATGGCGTCCTGGCCACCGAGGCCAGCGTCGGCGCGATCACCCGCGAGGACCTCCTCGCCTACCAGAAGGCCTGGCTGAAGCCCAAGGACGCCACCCTGATCATCGTCGGCGACACCACGCTGGATCAGATCATGCCCAAGCTGGAGGCCCAGCTGGGCGGTTGGACCGGCGCGGCGGCCAAGACCAAGCCCGCCGTGACGGCGTCTCCGACCAAGGGCGCGGTCTATCTGATCGACAAGCCCGGCGCCCAGCAGTCGATGCTGATGGTCGGCGACGTGATCCCGTCGCGGGATCCGACGGACGAGGCGGCGATCGACGTCATGAACACCCTGTTCGGCGGCGACTTCGTCTCGCGCCTGAACATGAACCTGCGCGAGGACAAGCACTGGTCCTACGGGGCCGCCAGCTTCGTCCGGCCCGCGCGCGGGGCGCGCCTGTTCCAGGCCTACGCCCCGGTGCAGACCGACAAGACGGCCGAGTCCTTCGTGGAGGCTCGCAAGGAGCTGATGGGGATCATCGGCGACAAGCCGATCACGGCCGCCGAACTGGCCAAGGCCCAGAACAGCCTGACCTTGTCGTTGCCAGGCAACTGGGAAACCGGCGCGGGCGTCGGCGGATCGATCGCCGAACTGGTCAACTACAACCTGCCGGACGGCTATTTCGACGCCTATCCCGGCGACGTGCGGGCGGTCACGCTGGAGAGCGCGACAGCGGCCGCCAAGAAGGTGATCAAGCCGGACGAACTGATCTGGGTCGTGGTGGGCGACCGCGCGGTGATCGAGCCCAAGCTGAAGGCCCTGGGCCTTGATCTGCGGTTCATCGACGCCGACGGCAAGCCGGTCAAATAGCCGTCGGCGCCAAGCTCGGATCGAGCGCTTCGCCAAGGCGTGGCGAGGCGCTCGTCCAGCTGGCCGCCGAGATCACCACAGCGTCTTGGCGGCGCGCTCCGGCCAGCCTTGGTCATAGGCCTCGCCGCCGACCTCGCCCGCGGTGACGGCGGCCAGCATGGCGCCGGGGGAGGGGATGGTCGTCGGATCGACGTGGCTTTCGGCCTTCCAAAGGCCGGAGCGAACGATGGCGCGGGCGCACTGGAAATAGGCCTCGTCGACCGTGACGACCGTCACCGTGCGGGGCGGCTTGCCGTCGACGGCGAAGCTGTCGAGCAGGGCCGGGTCGGCGCTGAGCCTGGCGTGGCCGTTGACGCGGAAGGTTGTCCCCGAGCCTGGGATCAGGAACAGCAGGGCCACGCGGGGATCGCGGACGATATTGCGCAGGCTGTCGAGGCGGTTGTTGCCGCGCCGGTCGGGCAGCATCAGCGTCTTGGGATCGGCGATGCGAACGAAGCCGGGCAGGTCGCCGCGCGGGCTGCAGTCCAGGCCTTCCGGGCCCACGGTGGCCAGAGCGACGAACGGCGAGGCCTGGATCAGGGCCGCATAGTGCGGGGTGATGCGGTCGCTGACCTTGACGGTCGCGGCCGGCAGCGGGGCGGGCTGGTACAGCGCCTCCAGCGCTTCGATCGTGGTGATGTCCATGCCGCGTCCTCCCCGGTCGAGCTTACGGGCGACGGGCGCGGCGGGCAAATCAGCTGGCGAAGGCGCGGGCGCAGGCCTCGGCCAAATGGCGGGGCGAAATCGGCTTGTCGACGATGGGCTTGAAGCGGCCCTTCAGCTGGTCGGCGTTGCCGGTGACATAGACGACCGGGATGTGGCCAAGCTGGTTCTGGATCGCCTCGACCGCCTCGACCCCAGTGCCGCCGACGATACGATAGTCCGCGGTGATCAAGTCCGGAGGATGCGCGACAGCCATCGCCAAGGCGTCGGCGGGACAATCCGCGATATCGAAGCTGGTGAACCCTTGCTCGGCAAGCAGAGCCTCAACCTCGAAGGCCACGAGGATTTCATCCTCGATGATCAATACATGTCGGGCCTGTGCGTGCACGGTCATTGCCGCTGCTTTCTATCGAGTCCCAGGACATATCAATGATTGGCTCGTGCTCGCGCGCCAGTCGCGTTATCGTGATCGACGCTAACGCCGGGGTTGAGCGGCCGCCAGGGCAAGGCTGCATGAGCCGGCAAACCGCGCTATGCAGGGAAAAAACAGACAAGAATCCGCAGGAGCGTCTTCACCCATGTCCCAGCCGTTGATCCTGACCGAGAAGCGCGGCCACGTCGCCATCCTCACCCTGAACCGGCCGGAGGCGATGAACGCCCTGGGCGCGCCGGGCGACGGCGACCAGGTGGCGGCCGCCTGCGAGGCGATCAACGACGACCA
>JAYRLX010000530.1:0-2136 GCA_041905125.1 Caulobacter sp.
TCGCGGCGTTTTTTGTCTGTGCGACCCCTCACCCGGCCCTGGCGGGCCACCCTCTCCCGCAAGGGGAGAGGGGATTTGGATCAGCGCGGCGCCCTTTTCGCCAGGATCCGCTGCAGCGTCCGGCGGTGCATGTTCAGCCGCCGCGCGGTTTCCGAGACGTTGTGGCCGCACATCTCGTAGACGCGCTGGATGTGCTCCCAGCGGACGCGGTCGGCGCTCATCGGGTTTTCCGGCGGGGCCGGCGCGGCGTCCTTGGCCGCCAGCAGGGCGCGGGCCACGTCGTCGGCGTCGGCCGGCTTGGAGAGGTAGTCGACCACCCCCGCCTTCACCGCCGCCACGGCCGTGGCGATGTTGCCGTAGCCGGTCAGCATGATGACCTTGGCGTCGGGCCGCGCGTCGCGCACCGCCTCGACGACCTTCAGGCCCGAGCCGCCCTCCCGCCGCAGGGCGAGCACGGCGTGCGCGGGGGCCTGGGCGCGCAGGAGGGTCAAGGCCTCGGCCACGGAAGCCGCCAGCGTCACCTCGAACCCGCGCTGCTCCAGAGCGCGGCCGAGCCGGGTCCGCAACGGGCCGTCGTCGTCCAACAGAAGCAGAGTCTTGTCCGGCAGCGCCGAAACCAGCTCACCGATATCCGCCATGAAGTCAGCCCCTCCCCGGGCCAATACTCAACAGGCCAAATAGTGTTCTATCCTTCCGCGCATCCGCGTCATAACTCAAGCCCCCGTATAACCTGGAGCTTCCAACGCGGCGCGCGGCCAACGCGCGGACACCACGGCGCCGCCGCGACGACCATTACGGAAATCGACCGTCGCGCCCGTCCGTTCCAGCAAGGTCTTGGCGATGAAGAAGCCCAGACCCATGCCGATATGACCGGTACGCGAACCTTCCGCGCCCGGACGCGTGGTCACGTACGGTTCGCCCAGCTTGGCCAGAACCTCCGGCGAGAAGCCCGGCCCGTCGTCGCGGGCTTCGATGACAATATGTCGCGGGTCGAAGCGGGCGATGACGATCACCTCGCTGCGGGCGAAGTCCACCGCGTTCTCCACGATCGACGTCATGGCGTGGATGATCTCGGGGCGGCGCCAGATGTCCGGCGCCGTCTCGCCGGCCGGGCCGTTGACCACGGCCTCGACCCGGATGCCGTGCACCAGGTGCGGCTCGATCACGTCCTGGACCAGCTGCACCAGGCTCATGCGCTCATGCACGGCGTCCTGGGCCTCGGGCATTTCGGTCAGGCGCTGGAGGATCTCGCGGCAGCGGGCGGCCTGGCCGATCAGGAGCTCGGCGTCCTCGCGCACCTCCTCGCTGGTGGCGTTACGGGCCATCTCGCGCGAGACGACCGAGATGGTCGCCAGCGGCGTGCCCAGCTCGTGCGCCGCCGCGGCCGCCAGGGCGCCCAGGGCCGACAGCCGCTGCTCGCGGGCCAGCACCGTCTCGGTGACGTTCAGGGCCAGCTCCATGCGGGCCGACTCGCTGGCCGCCTGCCAGGCGTAGGCCGCCGTCAGGACGATGCCGACGATCCGCGCCGCCACCACGAACCACAGGGTCAGCGGGTTCGGCGCGAACGGGATCGGCACGCCGTTGATGCTGGGCAGCGGCATATGGAAGATCGCCAGCAGGATCGAGGCGGCGATGGCCAGCGCGCCCAGGGCGATGGCGTAGCGCGCCGGCAGGGTCGCGGCGGCCAGGGTGACCGGCGCGATCAGCAGCAGGGCGAACGGGTTGTGCGCGCCGCCGGTCAGGTAGAACAGGCCCGACAGCTGCAGGATGTCGAAGGCGATCTGGGCGGTGGCCTCGCCGTCGCGGGCCAGCCTCTGGCCATTGGACGCCAGGCCCAGGAGGACGTTCAGCCAGGCCGACAGCGCCACCAGGGTAAAGCACATCGCCCACGGCACGTGCATCTTCAGCGCCAGGCCCGAGATCAGGAGGGCCGCCGTCTGGCCGACGACCCAGGCCCAGCGCTGGGCCAGTAGGGTGCGAACGCGAAGGCGGCTGCGTCTCAGTCCGGGCGCGGTCCAGCCCCAGGCGTCGTCTTGCGCCGGCTCTTCGCCCGGCCTATCGAGCCCGTTGCGGCGCGGATCCTCGGGCATTCCAGCGAACGAGACGTCAGCCATGACCGCAAGATTGTCCAGAATT
>JAYRLX010000531.1:0-2132 GCA_041905125.1 Caulobacter sp.
GTTGGCGGCGATGGCGACGGTGTCGCCGGCCGTCACGGCCTTTTCGATCAGGCTCGACACCTCGAAGAAGGCCGAGGTCGCCAGCGGGGTGTTCAGGTCGTCCATCAGGGCGGCCATCACCTCGGCGGGCGCCTCCATGGCCTGGTCCATCGGCACGTCCTTGGCGCGGCGCAGGGCGCCGTACAGGCGGTCCAGCGACTTCTTGGACTGCTCCAGCAGCTCCGGCGTCCAGTCCAGCGGCTGGCGGTAGTGGGCCGACAGCAGCGCCCAGCGGATCACCTCGCCCGGAACCGTCTTCAGCAGTTCGTGCGGGATGATCACATTGCCCAGGCTCTTGGACATCTTCTCCCCGCCCATGTCGAGGAAGCCGTTGTGCATCCAGTAGTTGGCGAGGACCGCCGTCTTGTGGGCGCAGCGGCTCTGGGCGACCTCGTTCTCGTGGTGCGGGAAGGTCAGGTCGATGCCGCCGGCGTGGATGTCGATGGTCTTGCCCAGCGCCTTGTCGATCATGGCCGAGCATTCGATGTGCCAGCCCGGACGGCCCGCGCCCCAAGGGCTTTCCCACTCGGGCTCGTTCTCCTTGGAGGGCTTCCAGAGCACGAAGTCGGCCGGGTGGCGCTTGTAGGGCGCGACCTCGACGCGGGCGCCGGCGATCATCTCGTCCAGCGGCCGGCCTGACAGCTGGCCATAGTCGGCGAAGCTCTGGGTGTCGAACAGCACGTGGCCCTCGGCGGCGTAGGCGCTGCCGTTGTCGACCAGCTGGCCGATCATCTCCAGGATGGCGCCGATATGCTCGGTGGCCTTGGGCTCGAGGTTCGGGCGCAGCGCGCCCAGGGCGTCGGCGTCCTGATGATAGGCCGCCAGGTAGCGTTCGGTGATCACACTGATCGGCACGCCCTCGTCGGCGGCCTTCTTGTTGATCTTGTCGTCCACGTCCGTGACGTTGCGGGCGTAGACCACCGCGTCCTCGCCATAGAGGTGGCGCAGCACGCGATACAGCACGTCGAACACCACCACCGGCCGGAAATTGCCGATGTGGGCGTGGTTGTAGACCGTGGGTCCGCAGACATACATCGTCACCCGCTTGGGATCGGCGGGGACGAAGTCGCGCTTCTCGCGCGCCAGGGTGTCGTGGATCTTCAGGGTCATAGGGTCGCAGTGCTGTGACGTAAGGAGAGGTTGCTCCGGGACGGAGCCGGCTCCATATATCCTTCGGATACGGATTGGGCCACGCCCAACGATGCGTCCGCGGCGACGCTTCGACCGTAGCTGTGAAACGGGTGGCACGCGTCATTCCAGGACGACCGGCGTCCTGGCGCAACTCAGCCCGTGGAAAGAAACCCCTGACATGGACGCCCTAGCCCGCGAGCGAACCCTGATCGGCAGCGATGACGGTCTTGATCTTGAACCCGCCGAGCGCCCCTCCCGCGAGGAAGCCATGGCCGCCGTCCGGACCCTCCTGGCCTGGGCCGGCGACAATCCCGAGCGCGAAGGCCTGATCGATACGCCCAAGCGCGTGGTCGACGCCTTCGAGGAATGGTTCGCCGGCTACCAGGGCGATCCGGCCAAGGAGCTGTCGCGCACCTTCGAGGACGTGCAGGGCTATGACGACATGGTCATGCTGCGCGGCATCGACGTGCAGAGCCACTGCGAACACCACATGGCGCCGTTCCTGGGCAAGGCCTGGGTCGCGTACATGCCGACCGGCAAGGTCGTGGGCCTGTCGAAGCTGGCGCGCCTGGTCGAGATCTTCGCCAAGCGTCTCCAGACCCAGGAGACCATGACCATGCAGATCGCCGACGCGATCGAGGATCACCTGTCGGCCGCCGGCGTCGCCGTGCTGATCGACGCCGAGCACCAGTGCATGTCGACCCGCGGCGTCCACCACCACGACGTCTCGACGATCACCACCCAGTTCCGCGGCGTCTTCAAGACCGACAAGGTCCTGCAGCAGCGGTTCATGGACCTAGTGGTGAGGAAGTAGGGTTCACCCAGTTCCTCCCCCGTGAAACGGGGGAGGTGGCCCAGCGGGCCGGAGGGGGCGAACGCGGCCGACCTCCAGTTGGCGGCCACCCGCGGCGGCGCCGCCAAACACACCCCCACACCGGGGGGGGTCAAAAAGCCCCCCCACA
>JAYRLX010000078.1:0-11964 GCA_041905125.1 Caulobacter sp.
CATCCGGCGGTTCAGGGTCGGGCTCATGCAGTTGCGCTTGTCGGGGCGATTGAACTTCACCCACGCGATGCGGTTCTCGACCTGGAAGGTGACGGTGTCGTCGGTCTTCGTCATGTTCAGTCCTTGAATAGAAAGAAAGGCGACGCGCGACGCGTCAGATCGGGAAATGGCCGGGCTGGGTTTCAACCGTGATCCAGCGCAGCTCGGTGAAAGCGTCGATGCCAGCCTTGCCCCCGAAGCGGCCGTAGCCAGAGGCCTTGACCCCGCCGAACGGCATCTGGGCCTCGTCGTGCACGGTCGGGCCGTTCACGTGGCAGATGCCAGACTGGATCCGGCGCGCGACCTTCAGGCCCCGCGCGATGTCCCGCGTGAAGACCGAGGCCGACAGGCCGTATTCGGTGTCGTTGGCCAGGGCGATGGCGTGTTCTTCGTCGCGGGCGCGGATCACGCCGACAACCGGACCGAAGCTCTCTTCGCGGAACAGGCGCATGTCGGGCGTCACCTTGTCGACGACGGTGGCCGGCATCAGAACGCCCTTGGCCTCGCCGCCGGCCACTTGCACCGCGCCCGCCGACACGGCGTCGGCGACCAGGCCCTGCACGTGGGAGACGGTCTTCAGATCCACCACCGCGCCCAGCGGGGTCTTGCCTTCGCGCGGATCGCCGACCGCCAGGCTGGCGGCCTTGGCGGCGAACTTCTCGACGAAGGCGTCGGCGACGGCGTCGACGACGATGATCCGCTCCGTCGACATGCAGATCTGCCCCTGGTTCATGAAGGCGCCGAAGGCGGCCGCCTTGACCGCCTCGTCGAGGTCGGCGTCCTCCAGAACGATGAGCGGCGCCTTGCCGCCCAGCTCCAGCAGCACCGGCTTCAGATGCTCGGCCGCCCGCTTGGCGATGATCTTGCCGACGGCCGTCGAGCCCGTGAAGTTGATGCGGCGCACCGCCGGGTGATCGATCAGGGCGCCGACCACCTCGCCCGCATCCTTGGGGGCGTTGGTCACGATCGACAGAGCGCCCTTGGGAAGACCCGCCGCCTCGAAGGCCTCGGCGATCAAACCGTGGGTGCGCGGGCAGCTCTCGGAGGCCTTCAGGACGACCGTGTTGCCGCAGGCCAGCGGCGTGGCCACGGCGCGGACGCCCAGGATGATCGGCGCGTTCCAGGGCGCGATGCCCAGGATGACGCCCACAGGCTCGCGGACCGCCATGGCCAGGCAGCCGGGCTTGTCGGACGGAATGACCTCGCCGTTGATCTGGGTGGTCAGGGAAGCGGCCTCGCGCACCATCGAGGCGGCCAGCATCAGGTTGAACCGCGCCCAGCCTTCGGTCGCGCCAATCTCGCCCATCATCGCCTGCACGAACGCATCGGCGCGGGCCTCGAGCTGCTCAGCGGCCTTGTACAGCAGAGCGCGGCGGGCGTTCGGCCCCAAAGCGCTCCAGGCCGGCAGGGCCGCCTGCGCGGCGTCGGCGGCGGCGCGGGCCTGATCGGAGGTCATGGCGGCGGAGGTCGTGGCGACCGCGCCGGTGATCGGGTCGAGGCGCTCAAAGACGGCTTGGGTCGAGCTCATGATCGTTCCTTCCCTTGGACGGCGCAGCGCGTTGTTCCGCGCGGATTATTCGTATGCCGCTCGCTTTGTATGCCAGGCAAACAATGTTGACAAGTCACAATCCCTGGCGGGCTTCAAACGATTGTCAGGCCGCCAACGGCGAGGCGCGCGCCGCCCGATCCAAGCGATAACGCTTGGGCGAGCGCCCCTCGGCCTTGGCGAAGAACCGCGAGAAATAGGCCGGATCCTCGAAGCCCAGATGATAGCCGACCTCTGCGATGGTCATGTTCGAGTAGAGCAGCGCGCGCTTGGCCTCCAACATCAGCCGATCCTGGACCAGGCGCAGCGGCGAGGCGCCGGCGGCGCGCATGCAGGCGGCCCGCAGGCGCGGCAAGGCCACCCCTAGCTTGCGGGCATAGGCCTCCATCGGAAGGCCCTCGCGGTAGTGGGCCTCGACCAGTTCGCGGAAGCGAGCCACCAGGGCGATGTGACCGCCTTGCAGGGCGGGTCCGACGGCCTCGTCCTGCACTTGCCGGCGCAGCGCCTCGACCAGGATGGTCAGCAGGTGGGCTTCGGCCGCGGCCCCGCCGCCGGGCGCGGTCCAGACCAGCTCGCGCGACAGCTCCGTCAGTGATCCGGCGACCCGCGAGCGGGCGTCCAGCGGCGTCTGGCGCGGCGCGCGGAAAAGGCTGGCGAAGGCCGGCTCCCGCGCGGTCAGGTCGCGCAGGTAGCTGTCGGCGATCGTCAGCACCGACCCGGCGGTCTCGACCTCGTAGGCGAAGCCATGCACCCGCCCCGAAGGCACCAGCAGCAGGCATGGCGCGGCGAAGGCGATGGTCTCGTCATCGACGTGCATCACGCCGCCGCCGGCCGAGATGTGGAAGACGTGGTTGAGGTCCGTATGCGCGTGCGCGCGTATGTTCCAATTATTGGGCCTTGTTCGATCGTCCAACTCTTAGAGATGGATGAACTTGCCCTGCACCGTCTTCAGCGGTTCTCCAAACAGGAAGAAGCTAGGAATTGCTGAACTATCGGGCACTCGCGACGCTCCTGATTAGCGTTCGCGCGCTGGCGTCGCCACGCGAAAAGTCCAACTTTTTGGCAGCTCTGTCCATCCCCAGAAACGCGCCAAACCCGCACTCTCTCCCCAAGCCGCCTTAGAGCGGCGGGGCGGAAACGAGGACCACATGCGCACACAGGTCGCTATCATCGGCGCGGGACCAGCCGGGTTGCTTCTGGCTTATCTGCTGCGTCGCTCGGGATTGGACGCGGTCGTGCTGGAGCGCCGCGATCGGGAATATGTGGAGGGCCGCGTTCGCGCCGGCGTCCTGGAGCAGGTCACGGTCGATCTGATGAACGATCTGGGCCTGGGCGAGCGGATGCGCGCCGAAGGCCTGATCCATACGGGCACCAACATCGCCGCCGACGGCGATCTTTTCCGCATCGACATGTCCGAGCTGACCGGTGGCTCGACGGTGATGGTCTACGGCCAGCAGGAGGTGATGAAGGACCTGTTCGACGCGGCCGAGCCGCGCGGGGTGCGCATCATCTTCGACGCCGAGGACGTCGCCCTGCACGACATCGACGGCTCCAAGCCCTACGTCACCTGGCGCAAGGACGGCGTCGAGCAGCGGCTGGACTGCGACTTCATCGCCGGCTGCGACGGCTATCACGGCGTCAGCCGCGCCTCGATCCCGGCCGATGTGCTCAAGACCTTCGAGCGCGTCTACCCGTTCGGCTGGCTGGGCGTGCTGGCCGACGTGCCGCCCTGCGACCACGAGCTGATCTATTCCAACCACGAGCGCGGCTTCGCCCTGGCCTCGATGCGCTCGCCGACCCGTAGCCGCTACTACATCCAGTGCGGTCTCGACGAACGGATCGAGGACTGGAGCGACGAACGCTTCTGGGACGAGCTCTGCCTGCGGCTCGGCCCCGAGGCCGGCGCTCGCGTGACGCGCGGCGCCTCGTTCGAGAAGTCGATCGCCCCGCTGCGCAGCTTCGTCAGCGAACCCATGCGCCATGGCCGACTGTTCCTGGCGGGCGATGCGGCGCACATCGTGCCGCCGACTGGGGCCAAGGGCCTGAACCTGGCCGCCTCGGACGTGATCATGCTGGGCGAGGCCCTGGCCGAGCACTATCTGGAAGGTTCGAACGCCGGTCTCGACGGCTATTCGGCTCGCGCCCTGGCGCGCGTCTGGAAGGCCGAGCGTTTCTCCTGGTGGTTCACCAGCCTGACCCATCGCTTCCCCGACCGGGACGGCTTCGACCGCAAGATGCAGGTCGCCGAACTCGCCTACATGCGCGGCTCGCGCGCCGCCCAGGTCACCCTCGCCGAGAACTACGTCGGCCTCCCGCTGGTCTAGGAGGCTTCGGAGCACGCATGAAGAGCAAGATCTACGAGAACGCCGCCGCGGCCCTGGAGGGCGTGGTCTTCGACGGCATGACGCTGATGTCCGGCGGCTTTGGCCTGTCGGGTAATCCCGAGACGCTGATCCCGGCCCTGAAGGACACCGGCGTCAAGGGCCTCACGGTCATCAGCAACAACTGCGGCGCCGACGGCTTCGGCCTCTGGATGCTGCTCAACAACGGCCAGATCCGGAAGATGATCTCGTCCTATGTCGGCGAGAACAAGCTGTTCGAGCAGCTCTATCTGTCGGGCGACCTGGAGCTGGAACTGAACCCGCAAGGCACCCTCGCCGAGCGTATCCGCGCGGGCGGCGCGGGCATCCCGGCCTTCTACACCAAGACGGGCGTCGGCACGGTCGTGGCCGAGGGCAAGCCGGTCGAGACCTTCGAGGGCGAACAGTACGTCCGCGAGACCTGGCTGCGCGCCGACCTCGCCATCGTGAAGGCCTGGAAAGCCGACCCCGAGGGCAACCTGATGTTCCGGATGACGGCCCGCAACTTCAACCCGGTCATGGCGACGGCGGGCAAGGTGACGATCGTCGAGGTCGAGGAGATCGTCGAGGCCGGCGAGCTCGACGCCAATTCGATCCACACGCCCGGCATCTATGTCGACCGCATCATCAAGTCGACGATCAACGAAAAGCGCATCGAGAAGCTGACCACCCGTCCTCGTGACGCCCAAGCGGGGGAGACTGCATAATGGCCTGGACCCGCGACGAGATGGCGGCTCGCGCCGCCCGCGAACTGAAGGACGGCTTCTACGTCAACTTAGGGATAGGCATTCCGACCCTGGTGGCCAACCACATTCCCGAGGGCGTCCACGTCACCCTGCAAAGCGAGAACGGCATGCTGGGCATGGGTCCCTTCCCCTATGAGGGCGAGGCCGATCCAGACCTGATCAACGCCGGCAAGCAGACGATCACCAAGCTGCCAACCTCCAGCTTCTTCGACAGCGCCCAGAGCTTCGCCATGATCCGCGGCGGGCACATCGACCTCACGGTGCTCGGCGCCATGGAGGTGGCCCAGAACGGCGACATCGCCAACTGGACGATCCCCGGCAAGATGGTGAAGGGCATGGGCGGCGCCATGGACCTGGTGGCCGGCGTCAAGCGCGTCATCGTCGTCATGGACCACGCCAACAAGGCCGGCCAGAGCAAGGTGCTCAAGCGCTGCGCCCTCCCCCTGACCGGCGCGGCCTGCGTCGACATGATCATCACCGATCTGTGCGTCTTCGACCTCGACCGAAAGGGCGGTGGCCTGACGTTGATCGAACTCGCGCCCGGGGTCACCCTCGACGAGATCAAGGCCAAGACCGAGGCCGATTTCGACGCGGGAGCTTTCGCATGACCACCGCTTATCTCTGTGACGGTATTCGCACGCCGATCGGCCGTTACGGCGGCGCGCTCTCCAAGGTTCGGGCGGACGACCTGGCGGCGATCCCGCTGAAGGCCTTGGCCGCGCGCAATCCGGCCCTCGACCTCTCGGCCATCGACGAGGTGGTGCTGGGCTGCGCCAACCAGGCCGGCGAGGACAATCGCAACGTCGCGCGCATGGCCCTGCTGCTGGCCGGCTATCCGGTCGAGGTTCCCGGCGTCACGGTCAATCGGCTCTGCGCCTCGGGTCTGGAGGCCGTCGGCTACGCTGCGCGCGCCATCCTGTCCGGCCAGAACGACTTGGTCATCGCTGGCGGCGTCGAGAGCATGAGCCGCGCGCCGTTTGTGATGGGCAAGGCCGACAGCGCCTTCTCGCGCAACGCCGAGATCCACGACACCACCATCGGCTGGCGCTTCGTGAACCCGGCCATGCGCAAGGCTTACGGCGTCGACTCCATGCCCGAGACAGCCGAGAACGTCGCCGCCGACTACCAGGTCAGCCGCGAGGACCAGGACGCCTTCGCCCTGCGCAGCCAGCAACGCGCCGCTGCGGCTCAGGCCAACGGTTTCCTGGCCGGTGAAATCACGGCCGTCGAAATCCCCGGCAAGGCCGGCCCGACAATCGTCGATCGCGACGAGCACCCGCGCGAGACGACGCTGGAGGCCTTGGCCAAGCTGAAGCCCGTGGTTCGCGAAGGCGGCACGGTCACGGCCGGCAACGCCTCGGGCGTCAACGACGGGGCCGTCGCCCTGATCGTGGCCTCGGAGGACGCCGTGAAACGCCATGGCCTGACGCCGCGCGCCCGGATCACCGGCTACGCCACGGCCGGCGTGCCGCCGCGCGTGATGGGCATCGGTCCGGTGCCGGCGGTTCGCAAGCTGCTGGCCAAGACGGGTCTCTCGATCGGCGACTTCGACGTTGTCGAACTGAACGAGGCCTTCGCCGCCCAGGGTCTGGCCGTGCTGCGGCAACTGGGCCTGTCGGACGATGGGGCGCACGTGAACGCCAACGGCGGCGCCATCGCTCTTGGCCACCCGCTCGGAGCTTCGGGCGCGCGGCTCGTCCTCACCGGCCTGCGCCAGCTGGAAGCCACCGGCGGCAAGCGCGGCCTCGCCACCCTCTGCATCGGCGTCGGCCAGGGCGCGGCCCTCGCCTTCGAGCGCCTCTAGGAGATCTCCATGAGCCTGATCCTGCCTGGTTCCTATCGGCGAGAAGACGCGGGCCAACCGCCCTCGCTCTATCCGGACTACGCCTCGACCGTTTCGCGCTCGCCGCGCGAGCCGCTAGTCAGGATCCCCCACACCCTGACCGAGACCACGGGGCCGGCGAACGCCTGGGCGCGGCTGATGGGCGAGTCGATGGCGGACCTGACGACCCAGCACAAGGGAACGCCGCTGGGCCAGCGGATCGTCGTCTCGGGCCGCGTCGTGGATGAGGACGGCCGTCCTGTCCCCCATACCGTGGTCGAGGTCTGGCAGGCCAACGCCGCCGGCCGCTACATCCACAAGAAGGACCAGTGGGACGCGCCGCTGGACCCGAACTTCACCGGGGCCGGACGGGTGATCACGGACGCTGACGGTCGCTATCGGTTCATCTCGGTTCGCCCGGGCGCCTATCCCTGGCGGAACCACAAGAACGCCTGGCGCCCGTCGCATATCCACCTGTCGCTGCTGGGCCCAGCCTTCGCCACGCGATTGGTGACCCAGATGTACTTCCCGGACGATCCGCTGATCGAGATCGATCCGATCGCCAACGCCGTACCCATGCCCTACCGGCAGCGGATGGTCTCGCGCTTCGACCTCGAGACCACCGAGCCCAACTGGGCCCTGGGCTACGTCTTCGACATCGTCCTGCGCGGCCGCGACGCCACGCCTTTCGAGAACGGCCAATGACCCCCGAACAAGCCCGCCCCGCCCCGCGCCAGGACAACCAGGACCCCGCCATCTTCGGCCAGACCCCCTGGCAGACCGTGGGTCCCTTCTTCCACTACGGCCTGCCCTGGAAGGGCGGCGCCGATCTGGTCGGGACCAGCGAGATCGGGGCGCGCCCCGAACTGATGCCGCCCGAGCACTACGTCCTGGCCTCGCCGAGTCCCAAGGGCGAGATCGCCGGCGAGACGATCGTGCTGGAAGGCGCCGTGATCGACGCCGACGGCCAGATCATTCCCGACGCCATGGTCGAGATCTGGCAGGCCGACGCGGCCGGCCGCTACGCCGAGGGCAATACTGGCTTCATCGGCTTCGGCCGTTCCTCGACCAGCGAAGAAGGCGTCTACCGCTTCCGGACCGTGCGCCCTGGCTCGATCGGCGAGGGCCACGCGCCGCACATCGCCGTCGGCGTCTTTGGCCGCGGCCTGCTCAAGCGCCTGGTCACCCGGGCCTATTTCGAGGGCGACGAGGCCAACGCGAGCGACGCGATCCTGGACCTCGTTCCCGCCCAGCGCCGCGACACCCTGATCGCTCGCCGGGTCGGCGAAGAGGACGGCGCCGCCGTCTGGCGCTTCGACATCGTCTTGCAAGGCGAGGCCGAAACGGTCTTCTTCGACATCTGACGCTGAACGGAGTCGCCCGCCCTTGCCTTCCCTGCTGCGCGACCGACCGGCCTCGACGCCGGAGATGCTGGCCGTGTTCGGCGACGAGGCGCTGCTGAGGGCGGCTCTCGCGTTCGAGGCTCAGTTGGCCCTGGCGCAGGGCGAGTTGGGGCTTATCCCGCGGCATGACGCCGAAGCGATCGCCGACGCTTGCGACGCGACATTCGATATCGCGGAACTCGCCGACGCGGCCGCTCACGCCGGCACCCTGGCCATACCGTTGGTCGAGCGCCTGCGGGCCCGGGTGACGCCGCCCGAGGCCGCCAACCACGTCCACAAGGGCGCGACCAGCCAGGACCTCGCGGACACGGCGCTGATGCTGCGGGCGCGCGACGGCGCGGCGCTGATCCGGCGCGACGCCGCGCGCCTCGCGGACGCCCTGGCGGCTCTCGCTCGCGCTCACACGTCGACGCCGATGCTGGGCCGCACCCTGCTCCAGGCCGCCCTGCCGATCACCTTCGGTCTGAAGGTCTCGACCTGGCTGTCCGGCGTGACCGCGGCGTTCGCGCGGTTCGAGCGCGAGAGCGCCGCCATCCGACTGCAGTTCGGCGGCGCGCCCGGCGCGCGCGCCCGGCGCGACGGACAGGGCGTGGCGCTGGCGGAACGGCGGGCTAAGCGCCGGGGCCAGCCCACCGCCCGCCCCAGGCACGCCGAGCGCCAAGGCCTTGCGGGCCTGGCTTCAGCGCTCGCCATCCTGAGCGGCGCGGTCGGCAAGATCGCCGGCGACGTCGCCCTGATGGCCCAGGTCGAGGTCGGAGAAGCCTTCGAGCCGCGCCAGACAGGGCGCGGCGGCTCGTCCGCCATGGCGCACAAGCGCAATCCGACCGGCTGCCAGGTGGCGCTTTCGGCCGCGATCCGCGCCCCGCACCTGGCCGCCACCATCGTCGCGGCCCTGCCCCAACAGCACGAGCGCGGCCTGGGCGGTTGGCAGGCGGAGGGACCCGCGCTGGCCGAGCTCTTCCAACTGACCCACGGCGCCTTGGCCGCCATGGTCACGGTCATCGAGGGCCTGGAGGTCGACGAAGGCCGCATGGCCGCCAACCTGGCGTCCGCCCAGGTCGGGACCGACACCGGTGAGAGCGAGGCGCTCGTCGCCCAGGCGCTTACCGCTTACGAAAAGGACCGCTGATGCCTTTCGCAACCTCGCAGGGGGCGCGCCTGTATTGGCGCCAGGATGGCGCGGCCGATAAGCCGGTCCTGGTGTTGCTGACCTCGATCGGCACGGACCTCTCGCTCTACGATCCGGTCGTCCCGCTGCTGACGCCGGACTTCCGCGTCATCCGCCTGGACACGCGCGGCCACGGCGCGTCGGACGCGCCGGCGGGCGACTACAGTCTCGACCTTCTGGCGGACGATGTGTTGGCGGTGATGGACGCCGCCGGCGCCAGCAAGGCCAGCATCTGCGGCACCTCGCTTGGCGGCATGATCGCCATGACCTTGGCGACCGAGGCGCCCGAGCGCGTCGAGGCCTTGATCCTGGCCTGCACCTCGCCGGCGATGGATCCTTCCACATGGGACCAGCGGCTCGCCCTGATCCGCGCCCAGGGCATGGGCGCGATCGTCGAGGCGGTCATGGGCCGCTTCTTTTCGGAGAGCTTCCGCGCCAAGCATCCCGAGGTCGTCGAGACGGTTAGCGCCGGCATGCTGGCTCAGAGCGTCGATGGCTACGCCGGCTGCGGCGCGGCGATCCGGGACATGGCCCTGCTCAACCGGTTGCCCGACATCACCGCGCCCACCTTGGTCGTCACCGGCGCCAAGGACCTCGCCACGCCTTATGCCGGCCACGGTGAGAAGATTGTCGCGGCGGTCCCCGGCGCGCGCCATGTGGAGATCGGCGGCGCCCACCTGCCTAGCCTGGAGGCCCCCACCGCGCTTGCAGGCGCGGTGCGCGATTTCGTCCGCGAAATCCTGCGCGGGACGGCCGTCCACGACGCCAAGGAGACCCTGTTCGAAGCAGGTCTCGAAAATCGTCGCAAGGTCCTGGGCGACGCCTGGGTCGACAAGTCCCTGGCCAGGCGCACCGCCTTCACCGCCGACTACCAGGCGATGATCACCCGCTACGCCTGGAACGAGATCTGGGGCCGGCCAGGCCTCGACCACCGGACCCGCCGCCTGCTGGTGCTGGCCATCTGCGCCAGTCTGGCGCGCTGGGAAGAATTCCGCCTCCACGTCCGCGCCGGGCTCGAGCAAGGCGGCTTCACGCAGGAGGAGCTGAAGGAGGTGCTGATGCAGACGGCGATCTACGCCGGCGTGCCCGCCGCCAACACCGCCTTCACCGAGGCCGCCGAGGTGATGGCCGAGCTGGGCTGAGGCGCTTGGCCCAGCTCGGCAGGCCTTACTTCAGGCCCTTGGCTTCGACGTGCCAGCCCGGCCGCGTGCAGAGCCCGCAGTCCGGCCCCACGAACATGGCCCGCCCGGCCGCGTCGCCTTTCAATTGCCAGTCCAGCCAGGCCACGGCCACCTCACCAAACGCGCCGCCGCGCGGCTGGCCGTAGGTGCCGCCGTGGCCGACGCCGTCCTCGTAGGCTCGAACGACCGGGATGTGGTCGATCCGGGCGTAGTCGTCATTGGCGTTGCCGAAGGCGATGTCGCTGGCGTCGCCGCTGACATAGATCGCCGGGCCATGAAGGGCCTTGAGACTGGCCTTGGTCACGTTGGCGCCCGGCAAGCCGCCCGTCCCCGTGCCCAGAACGCCGCTGTTCCAGACGCCGGTGGTGGTGACGCGCGGATCCGCCGACGCCTCGATGGCCTGGAGGCCTCCACAGGACATGCCCATCACGGCGATCTTCCGCACGTCGAGACGCCCCTTATAGCGGCTGTCCGGTCGCGTGTTCTCGGCGACCGCCCAGTTGATGGCGTCGATCAGCTGTGACGACGTGGTCTTGGGCGGCGCGTTCATGTCCGGGCGCGCGGGAGGCCCCGAGGTCGGCGGCTTGGGGCCGACGATCGGACCGATGGCCACGACCAGATAGCCATGCCCGGCGATCTCGGTGAGGTACTTGGCGAAGGCGTCGCCTTCGTTGGCGCACGCGCCATTGGCCCAGGCCAGGATCGGCAGCTTCGTCTTTCCCAGCGCGGCCAGGTCCGCGGGTCGATAGACCGTATGGGTCGGCAAGCCCGGATCGCTCTCCATCACCGCCGGATAGGGCGGAGGCGCAGCCTCGGCGGCCGCGGCGGCGCTGGCGAGGACTAGGGCGAACGCCGCGCCCAACATCGGAAGCTTCATCGAGACTCTCCTGGCGAGTTGGAATGGGTCTGGTCGCGATAAGTGGCCACGGGGCCCTCGATGAAGGCGGTGACGGCCGCCTCCAGGGCGTCGCCCTCGAGGCTCATATTGCTCATCGGCAGGCGAAGCACCGGAACGCCAGCGCGCTCCAGGGCGGCCAGAACGAAGGGATCGGCGTCGTCGATCGCCACCGCGCCGTGCACGCCATGGGTTTGGGCCTCCTTGACATGCCAGGCGCCCGCCCAGGTCGGCATACGAAGCTCGTCGCCCATCGTCACGAAGCGCGCGGCCAGGGCGCGCATGGCGTCCTTTTCGCCATCGAAGAACCGCAAATAGCCGTCGGCCGCCAGGCCGAGATACATCGACCAGACAAAGACCGCGCCGTGGCTCTCCTCCCAGCGCTGGTAGAAGCCCATGTCGCTCCATAGGCCGCGCCCCACCCACATCAGGCGGATGCGCTCGCCCGGACACGCGGCCTCGCCGGCGGCCACGCGCGCGGCGACCTCTTCGTAGAACCGCTTGGCCGCGTCACGCCCCCAGGTCGAGCCGCGATGCCATTGCGGCACCATGGTCGCCGGCATGGTGTCGACGATCCCGGCCGGCGCCGGATGGGTGGCGGCGATCAGGTCGCGCGTGCGGCGGTAGTAGTCCTCCTGCTCGTTGACCAGGTTCATCACCTCGACGAAGCGGGCCGGATCGAACGTCCGGCCGGTGATCGCTTCAAGACGTGGAATGCTGGCCTCCAGCTGAGCGGTCAGCAGATCCAGGCGCTCGGCTTCCAGGGTCTCCTCCCAGCGCTCGGGAAGGTCGGACCACCATTCG
>JAYRLX010000532.1:0-2119 GCA_041905125.1 Caulobacter sp.
AGCCAAGGCGCTGGAGGTCGGCTTGATGCTGGCCGAGGCCTATCCCGAGCGCGTCGCCAAGGCGCGCGGCAAGCCTGGCGAGTTTCAACTGGCGGGCGGGCGCGGCGTCTATCTGGAGCCCACCGATCCGTTGGCGCGCGAGCCTTGGCTGGCGGTCGGTGAACTCGGTGGCGGCGACAGCCGCGACCGCATCCTGCTCGCCGCCGCGGTCGAAGAGGCGGACCTGCGCGAGACCTTCGCCGATCGCCTGGTCGCCGAGGATCGCCTGGAGACCGCCGGCGGGAAGGTCCGCGCCAAGCGGTTGCTGCGCCTGGGCAAGCTGGTGCTGCAAGAGCGGCTGATCGAGAACCCCGACCCGGCGATGATCGCCTGCGCTTTGCTGGACCAGGTCCGCGCCGAGGGGCTGTCGACCCTGCGCCTGGCTGAACGGGGCAGGGCGCTGCTGGACCGCGTGGCCTTCCTGCGCGAGGTCGACGGCGAGGAATGGCCGGACCTGTCCGAAGCCGCCCTGATCGCGCGCCTGGACGAATGGCTGGAGCCGCTGCTGGCGGGCCGCTCCTCGTTGTCCAGCCTGGACGAGGCTACGCTGCACGACGCCCTGAAGACGCTCGTGCCCTGGGAGCTGCAGCGCAAGATGGACACCCTGCTGCCGGCGCGCTTCGAGGCGCCGACCGGCAACACCTTCGCCATCGACTATTCCGCTGAAGGGGGACCTCGCGTCGAGGTGCGGGTCGGCGAACTCTACGGCCTGGCCGAGCATCCCAGCGTCGCCGGCGGCAAGGTCCCGCTGACGCTGGCCTTACTGTCGCCCGCCCACCGCCCGATCCAGATCACCAAGGACCTGCCCGGCTTCTGGAAGGGCTCATGGCGCGAGGTGAAGGTCGAGATGAAGGGCCGCTATCCCCGGCATGTGTGGCCGGATGATCCGGCCAACGCCGCGCCGGTGACCCGGGCGAAGCCGAGAGGGACGTAGGGCGGGATAGCAAATCCTCCCCCTAGCGGGGGAGGTGTCGGCTCGAAGAGACGACGGAAGGGGAAGAGGCAAGATCAGCAGGACTTCCCCCACCGGCGCTTCGCGCCACCTCCCCCGCTAGGGGGAGGATTGGAGATGACCTACCCCGTCACCGTATAGATCATGATCCCCGTGGCCACGCTGAGGTTCAGGCTGTCGGCGCGCCCGCGCATCGGGATCTTCACGTTGACGTCGCACGCTTCCGCCAGCTCCGGCGGCAGGCCCTGCTGTTCGTTGCCCATCAGGATCAGCGACGGCTTCACATAATCGGCGGACTTGTGGTCGACGGTGGCGGTCAGCAGGGTGCCGACGACGCTGCCGGGCCAGGTCGCGCGCCAAGCCAGGAACTCGGGGATGGTGGCCTTGGCGATCTTGACCGCGAAGATCGAGCCCATGGTCGCGCGGACGCCCTCGACCGAATAGGGATCGACGCAGTCGCCGACCAGGATCACCCCGCCGCAGCCCGCCGCATCGGCGGTGCGGATCACCGTGCCGAGGTTGCCAGGGTCGCGGACGGCCTGCATCGCCACCCAGCAGGGCGCGCTTTCCGGGACGATCGACGAGAGCGGCGTGAAGACCTGCTTGAACACCGCGACCACGGCCTGAGGGTTGTCGCGGCGCGAGACCTTCTCGAGGATTTCGCGATTGACCTCAATGACTTCGCCGCCAGCCTTGAGGCAGGCCTGGGCGGCCTTCTTCAGCATCGGATGGTCTGCGGCGTCCGGGCCGTACATGACGATTTTCGGCGCATGGCCGCAGTCGATCGCCTCGATGACGATCTTCAGGCCCTCGGCCAGGAACAGGCCGCTTTCCTCGCGCTCCTTTCGCATGTGCAGGGCGCGGACGGCCTTGACGGTGGCGTTGGTCAGGGAGGTGACGGTCTTAACGCTCATGTCGCTCAACCCTCTGAAGACCAGCGCGCGAAGAACGACAGGCCGATCTGCCGGTCGCCCTTGTCCTCGACCAGAGACAGCTCGCCCCAGTCGATGACGCCGCTCCGGCCGTCCAGCTCCTGGGCCAGCAGGCCCGACAGCGCCGCGCCCGAGACGCGCGCGGCGTAGGCGTTCATCAGCAGGAACGAGGCGTCCTCGCTGAGCAGGGCGGCGA
>JAYRLX010000079.1:0-11924 GCA_041905125.1 Caulobacter sp.
ATGTCGTAGGCCGCGAGGATCTCGCCGCGCCGGATAAGCGCGGCGATCTTCTCACGGTCGAACGGCGCGTCGGGGCTCAGGGAACCTGGCCCGTGCCGTTCTCGACATCGGGGTCGAGATCGATTTTCTGCTTGAGACCGTCCAGCATGAACAGGCTGTAGGTGTAGATGCCCATCCGATTGCATTCGTAGACGATCTTGAACGCGGTGTGCGTCGGCATCTGAGCGCCGTGCGGCCCTTCCGTCACCCACACCCAGCTGGAGAAATTCACGCCGTAGTCGTCATCGATATGGATGGGGCGTCGCTGGAAGGCCCAGTTCGCCGCGATCAGCTCATCGCTCAGACGAAAATACAGTTCCTGACGTTGGCTCAGGTCAAGGCTGAGCGGGCTTGGCGGGTTCGTCGCAAGGTTCATGAAGTTGAAGTTGCCGTCGAGGCCGACGATGATTTCAACATAGGTGGTGGGTGTAGGTTCAGTCATTTGCGCCTCCCAGAGTGGAAGCTCCACCAGGAAGAGAGTCTCTCCAAAACGCAAGGAATCCGGGGTGGCGATAGCCATGTTTAATGAGGCCGCGCACGATCGCCGCGGCCTCGTCCTTGCGGCCGACCGCGATCAAGGCGCGCGCCAGAACGTCGGCGCTGCCCGATGCGTGGGAGGCGCGCCAGGGCCAGTGGATGTCGATCGTCGCGGCCGGCCGCCCGGCCGCCCATTCGGTGAAGCCATAGAGGCTCGCGACACTGGCGTCCTTGCGCCAAGCCGCGCCCTTCACCTTGACAGCCAGCGCGTCGGCGAGCGCTCGCGCCTTTTCCGCCTGACCGGTCTGCCGCGCCAGGATGATCGCCTGCTGATCGAGACGCCCCTCCAACTTCTCATTCCAAGGCTGAGCCTTGGGGCCGGAGGCCCGAGCGGCCAGGATGCGGGCGGCCTCGGCATGGGCGGCCTTGGCGTCGTCTAGCCGACCGGACCACAGCGACAGGTCCGCGGCGTCCATCAGGCTGTTGGCCAGATACTCCCGCCAGCGGGCGTTGGTCGGGTCCAGCGTAGCCAGGCCGTTCAGACGGCTCAGATTCTGATCGGAACGCGCGCGGGCCGAGGCCAACTGGCCAAGATCGAGCTCCAGGCGGGCCAACGCGACCTGCGCCGCCACGGCCCGGGCCGTCAGGCGCTTGTCCGCGGGGTTCTCGGCGAGGGCGTCCTCCAGAAGGCGCACCGACGCCTCGCGTTCGGCGTAGGCTTCCTGGGGGCGCCCCATGCGGAGCAGGCAGTCGGCCGCCCAAGCGCGCGCATTGGCCAGGCCCTGCCGCAACTTCTGATCCTTGGGCGATCGCGCCAACTCGCCTTGGAACACCGACGACGCCACGCGGAACGCGGCCAGCGCCTCCTCCATGCGCGCCTGCTCGAAGTACAGCGTGCCCTGGTTGTTCTTGGCGTAGGCGACCTCGATCCGCCACTCGGGACGCTTGGGGTCCAGGGCCACCAAGCGATCGGCCAGCTCGCCATAGCGCTTGAAGCCGCGCTCGGCGCCCACGACATCGTTGCGGCGCCATTGCACATAGCCCAGCCAGAAGACGTTCTGGGCCTCGTCGAACACATAGTCGCCGTTCTGCGGATTGCGCTGAACCAGGGTGTGGGTGGTGGCCGCGGCCTGGGAGAAGGCGTGCTCGGCCCCGGCGAGATCGCCGCGCTGCTCGCGGATCGTCCCCAGCAGGGTCTGGGCCTTGGCGCGCTGGCCCAGGGCCTTGTCGTCCAGCCGGTCCGTCTGCGCCTTGGCGTAGTAGGCGAGAACCTTGGCGCTGACGCTGTCGAGCACGTCGAGGCGGCCGACGGGCTCCAGCTGCTGACGCAGGTCGCCGAGCATGAAGGCCACCAGCGCCTCGGTCTCGTCGCGCTGCTGGCGGGCGATCTGGCGGGACTTGAGGGTCACCACCGTCATGGCGCCCATGCCGATGGCCAGGACCACCGCCGCTGTCGTGAACGCGGCCATGACCTGCAGCCGTCGCCGGGCGTCGCGCTGCACAAGCTGGTCCAGGCTGACGCCCAGAAGACGGGCGGCGATCTTCAGGCGCGCCAGGCGTCGACCGTCGCCGTCTTCGCGCAGATCCACCGCCAGGGGCTCCACGCCCGGCGGCAACACCGCGCGCAGCGAGGGGGGCAGGATCGCGGAGAGATCGGTGTGAGCCCCGGCGTCCGGCGTGATCACGCAGATGATCCGCTCGGGCGCGCCGGTCTTCAGGAAGTATTCGACCTCCTGGTCCACCCAGCGCGAGGCCGCCGCGGCTTCAGAGCACAGGACAATCAACGCATCCGAACGCTCCAGCGCCGTGCGGATGGCGCCGTTCAGGTCGAGAGAGGCGCTCAGCTCGTCGCGGTCTCTGAAAATAGGTCGTAAGCTGCGCTGGGAATCGTCAACGCCCCGCTTGGCCACGAGGCGCGGCGGGCGATAGGTCTCAAGCGCCCGATGCAGCCATTGAGCGACTTTGCGATCGCGATGACTATAACTGATAAACGCCTTGTAGCGCTGTCGGCTATCCATGTGTCGCCCCCGATCGACAGCAGGAGCGTAGTTCGATGAAAACGATTGCCCCATCGTTCGCCCCCGCGTCGTCCCATACGCCGAAAGAAGCTGGGCCTAAAGACTATCGCGCAAATCGTGTATTTCGACACATGCTTCAGCCAGAAGTGGAATCTCTGGCCGGCGCGATAGAACAGCTGAGTTATGACAAAGGAGAGATGATCTTCCAGCGTCACGATCAGGAGGGCGGCATCTACCTGCTGCTGGAGGGCGTCCTGCTGGCCAACCAGTATGCGAAGTCTGGCCGCGAGGTCGGCTATCGACGCATCACCCAGGGCAGCTATTTCGGCGAGATTTCGGCGATCGACGGCCTGCCCCGCTCGGTCAACATCGTCGCGCTCGAGGACTCGCGCATCGCTCGCCTGCCCCAGTCGCTGGTGCGCCGGCTGTTCGACGAGTCGCCTCGTTTCATGAAGGCGCTGCTGGAGGACATGGCCGGGCTGGCGCGATCCCTGACCGACCGCCTGTTCGAGCTGACCGCCGTGTCGGTGGCCTGCCGCGTCGATATCGAACTGCTGCGGATGGCCAGTGCCGCCAGCGTCGACGGTCGTCAGGGGGTGATCAATCCCTGCCCCACCCACGCCGAGCTCGCCGCCCTGCTGGGCAGTCAGCGCGAACCGGTGACGCGCGAACTGAACCGGCTGGCGGGCCTTGGCATCGTTCGCCAGACGGGACGCACCCTGCATGTCCTGGACCTTCCCGCCCTGGCCGACGAGGTCGAGCGGATCGGCGGCGAGGTCTGACGCGTCCTAGGCCGTTCGCCGGCCGAACCTTCGCCCGATCGCGACGACCACCGCCTCGATATGGTCGATGATCCAGCTGACCGGATTCTCACCCGGACGGTTTCGGCTGACCGCCCAGGTCGTGACGCAGATGGCGGCGAACACCGCGGCCGGCAGGCCGACGGTCAGCAGGGCCGGCAGACCCACGCTCGCGGCCATGGCCTGGCCCAGGATCATCGAGGTCTCGAACAGGAACAGCAGGACCGCCCCGGTGGCCATGGCCGAGCCCGCGCCCGCCCGCTTGGCGCTGAGGCCCAGCGGAATAGCCAGCAGAGGCAGCAGCGGCAGCATCAGGGCGCGCGACGACCGGGCGTAGAACTCGGCGAGCAGGGTCTGCCGGGGCAGCTCGGTCGGCCCCGCGCCAAAGCCCTGCCGGGCCAGCTCGATCAGCGTCAGTTCGCTGACGTCGTTTCCCCGCATCCGAAACAGCTTTCCCGCCAGCGACAACGGCACGTCGAAGGCGAAGCGCGAGAACTCGGCGACATAGGTCTGGTGGTCTGGGGTGGTGCTGACCTGACGGCCGTCGCGCAGGTCCAGCGTGACCCTCTGGTCGGCGTCGCTCTTGTTGACCACAGCGGTGCGGGCGGTGAGCACGTCTTCGCGGCCGTCGGGCGTGATCTTGCGGATGAACACCCGTTCCAGGCGCCGGCCGCTGGCGTCGGTGTCGTCGGCGGTCAGCATCAGCGGGCCGGTGGACAGCAGGGCCTTAGGCCTGACGTCGCCGTTCCAGCCCGCCTTGTCGGCCGCGTGCAGCACCGCGTGATAGGCGTAACGGCTGTAGGGCTGCACGAAGCCGAACAGCAGCACGCTGAACGCCATCAGCGCGACGCCCAGCCCCACGAACGGCGCGGAGAAGCGGCCCAGAGACACGCCACTGGCCAGGATCGCATCGATTTCCGAGCTCTTGCTGAGCCCGTTGACCACCACGAACAGGCCGATGAAGAAGCCGCCCGGCAGGGTCAGGCCCACATAGTGCGGCACCAGATTGACCAGCAGCTCGGTCAGGAACTTGAAACCGTCCGTCGTCTGAGAAAGCAGCTGGAAAGACCGCATCAGGCGTTCCATCAGAAACGCCACCATCGTGCTGATCAGCACCGCGCTCATCGGCGTCAGGGTGCGCTTGAGCAGGTACCGGTCCAGGGTGGTCGGGATCATCGCGGCTTGAGGCTCTAGAGCGCCGGCAGGCCGGCGGTCGCCGGTTCGGCCGTCGCCGCGCGACGACGCGCGGGCGAAAGAGCTTGCTCCATGGAACGCGCCCTCAGCGCCTCGCCATAGACCTCGACCACCTCGTCCAGGATCTGCGTCCAGCGGAAGGCGGCGCTGCGCTTCAGCGCCTGGGCCGCGAGACGCCGGCGCAGATCGCCGTCGACGATCAGCTCGCTCAGCGCCTGGGCATAGGCGCTGGGCTGATCGGCGCAGAGCTTGGCGTTGTCATCTTGGCGCATCAGCGCGCGGGTATTGGGCGCGTCGGCGCAGACCATGGCGAGCCCGCAGGCCATGGCCTCGAGATTGACGTTGCCGAAGGTCTCGGTGGTGCTGGTGTTCAGGAAGATGTCGCCGCTGGCGAGCGCGGTCGCCAGGGCTTCGCCCGACAGGAAGCCGGTGAACACAGCGCCCGGCAGACGCTCCTCGAACCAGGCCCGCGCGGGACCGTCGCCAATCACCAGCACCTGCGGCGACCGCCCCTCCGCCTTCAGTTGCTGGATCGTCTCGGCGAATGACGCCAGGCCCTTTTCCATGACGATCCGCCCCAGGAACACGATCACGGGACGGGCGGGGTCGAAGCCTTGGGCGGCTCGCCACGTCTCGCTGCGTCGTCCGGGATGGAACAGCTCAGGATCCACGCCCCGCGCCCAGGTGCGCACCTGGGCCGGCAGATGCTGGGCTCTCAGCTCGTCGCCGATCGCCTCGGTGGGCGCCATGACGTAGTCGCAGGCGCCGTAGAAACGCCACAGCCGCTGGCGCACCAGCGGCCGCAGGCGGCCAAGGCCATAATAGTCGAGATAGCTGTCGAACAGGGTGTGCAGGCTGGCGACGACCGGGACCTTGAGACGCCGGCCCAGCTTCAGCGCCGCCCAGCCCAGGAGGTCGGGCGCCGAGAGGTGGACGAGGTCCGGCTTGAACGCCTCGATGTCCCTGCGGATCGACCCAGGCAGGCCCAGCGCCAGGCGATAATCGCCTCGGAGCGGGATCTTGATCGACGGAACCGAAATCAATTCGCCAGCCGGCTCGAAAGCGGCCTTGGGCCCGGTCGGCGAATAGACGCGGACCTGCGCGCCGACCGTGTCCTGCAGGTGGCCGACCAGACGGTTCAGCGACTTGTTGGCCCCGTCGAGCGTGTAATTGTAGTTCCCCGAAAACAAGGCAATCCGTAACGGGCGCGCACCACCAGCGTGCGTCAGCGCCTTGATGTCCATCTTCGTTCTTCCCCGCGCCCCCAGTCCCGTCCGTAAGACGACGTCCTGGCCCCACCACCGCAGACGATTTTTGCAAAATCGATGAGAGCTACACCGACTCATGTCGTCCTTTTGTGAAGGCGGGCGACTGGCATCACTTCGTCACGGTGTCGGACTATCGGTAGGCAGAGATTCTGGGACGCGAAGATGCGGGTTGTGGATGTCGCCGAGTTTTATTCGCCCACCGGCGGGGGCGTGCGGACCTATATCGACCGCAAGTTCGAGGCGGCCGCGCAGCTGGGTCATGAGCTGTTCGTCATCGCGCCGGGGCCGCGCGACCATTTCGAGCCCCGTCCCGCGGGCGGAGTGGTCCAGGTCCGCGCGCCCCGCCTGCCCTTCGACGCCAACTACCACGTCTTCTGGGATGCGGCGCCCGTCCATCGCCAGCTGGAGACGCTGCAGCCGGATCTGGTCGAGGCCTCCTCTCCGTGGCGCGGCGCGGGCATCGTCGCCGAGTGGGCGGGGAGAGCCCCGCGCGCGATGTTCATGCACGCCGATCCCGTGGCGTCCTATCCGCAGCGATGGCTGGCGCCGATCGCCACGCCCCAGCAGATCGACCAGCTCTTCGCCTGGTTCTGGAACTATCTGCGCAAGCTGACGGGACGCTTCAGCTCGGTCGTGACCGGCGGCGCGTGGCTGGCGGACCGGCTGACGGGACAAGGCGTTGGCGGCGTGGCCAGCGTCCCCCTGGGCATTGATGGCGGGGCCTTCTCGCCGGCGATGCGCGACGAAGGCCTGAGGGCCAGGCTCCTGGCCGCCTGCGGTTGTCCCGCCGACGCCAAGCTGATCCTGGGCGTGGGCCGCTTCCATCCCGAAAAGCGCTGGCCGATGGTGATCGAGGCGACGATGCGCGCCCGCGCTGATGGACATCCGCTAGGCCTGGTCCTGATCGGCGACGGCATCGACCGCAAGCGGGTCGCGCGGACGGCCGCGAGCCATCCCCATGTCCAGATCCTGTCGCCGATCCACGATCGCGCCCTGCTGGCCGCCCACCTCGCCAGCGCCGACGCCCTGGTGCACGGCTGCGAGTCCGAGACCTTCGGCCTGATCCCCGCCGAGGCCATGGCCAGCGGCGTGCCGGTCGTCGGTCCCGATCGCGGCGGTTTCGCTCACTTGGCCGAGCCGGCGACGTCCGAAATCTATCGCGCTGGCGACACGGCCTCGGCCGCCGCGGCCATCCGCCGGCTGCTGACCCGCGATCCGGCCGCCCTCAGGGCCGCCGCGGTCGAGGCGTCCGGAAGGGTTCGGCGCGATAGCGATCACTTCGCCGACCTCTTCGATCATTACCAGGCCATCGCGGCGAGCGCCCGGGCATGACGCAGACGGTCGAGAACGCGATCGACGGACCGCCGGAGGCGCCGAGCGCGAAGAGGTCGCGCCTGTGGCTTTGGATCGGCGTGGCGATGTCCATCGGCCTGGTGGCCGCCGTGATCCTGCAGCTGGGCGGCGCGACGTCAGAGATCCTGACGGCGATCCGCCAGCTCCCGCCGCTGGTCTGGCCGGTCCTGCTGCTGCTCTATTTCGTCCAGCCGGTCTTCGACTATCTGATCTTCCGGCGGCTCTGGAACCTCCCCCCCGCCGGCTTCAAGGCGCTGCTGCGCAAGAACGTCATCAACGAGGTCGTGCTCGGCTACAGCGGCGAGGCGTTCCTCTATGTCTGGGCGCGTCGAGCGGCGAGCGTCGTCGAGGCGCCGTTCGCGGCCATCAAGGACGCCAACATCATCTCGGCGCTGCTGGGCAACCTGCTGACCCTGGTGCTGGCGGCGATCAGCCTCGCCGAGCTGCGCAATCTCGACTTCGCCCAACGCCTGGGGCCGGCCCTGTGGTCGGGGCTCATTCCGATGGCGATTTCGGTGGGCGTGCTGATCTTCGGGCGTCAGGTGTTCTCGTTGCGCCTGAGCGAACTGGCCTATGTCGGCCTGATCAACATCCTGCGGCTGGCGGCCTGGACGGCGCTGAACGTGCTCGTCTGGCGAATGGCGCTGCCGGAGGTTCCGACGGCTCAATGGATCGTGCTGCTGGCGATCCGCTGCCTGATCTCGCGCATCCCGCTGATCTCCAACAAGGACCTGGTTTTCGGGAACCTGGTGCTGCTTCTGCTGGGCGCGCACTCGTCCGTGGCGGTGCTGTTGGCGGCCTTGGCGTTCGTCACCCTGGTCATGCATCTGGCGGTCATTGTCGCCCTGGGCGCCATCGACCTTGCGGGAAGCCTCTGGAGTGGTTCAGCCGTTGTGGGCGCCGGCGAGCCGGGCGGCGTCCATGAGTGACTGGCGCGTGAGAATCCCGGGGCGGGACATCTGGCGGGTGGGGCTGGTCGAAGCCCCGATCGCCGACATCGCCCGCCGTGGCTTTTCCGCCGATGCGCCGGTCCATTGGCTGGGCGAGGAGGGCCGCCTGAAGTTCCTGGCCGACCCGTTCGGCTTCTGGCGCGACGGACGGCTGCACCTGTTCGTCGAGGCCTATGACTACCGGACCCGCCACGGCGTGATCGAGACGATCGAGCTTGGCGCGGACTTCACGCCGATCCGGCGCGCCGTCGCGCTCAAGGAGCCCTGGCACCTTTCCTATCCCCAGGTGTTCGCGGCCGACGGCGAGATCTGGATGCTGCCCGAGGCCTACCGCTCGGGCGCGGTGACCCTTTATCGCGCGGCCGCGTTCCCGCATGTCTGGGAGCCGGCGGCGCGCCTGGAGCTGGATACGCCGGCGATCGACGCCACGCCGTTCCGGCACGACGGCCTCTGGTGGCTGGCCTATTCGCCGACCGGTCCGCAGCGCTGGAAGCAGGGCCGACTGCATTTCGCCTTCGCCGAGCGCCTGACCGGGCCCTGGCGGACACATCCGGGCAATCCGGTCCGCGACACCCTGGCCTCCAGCCGCCCAGGCGGGACCGTGTGGATCGAGGACGGCCTGCCCCGTCTGCCTGTCCAGGACTGCACGCGCACCTATGGCGGAGCAATCCGTATACTGAATATAGCCAGACTCACTCCCGATGCGTTCGAGGCCGAGGCGTCCGCGCCGCTCGGATCACCGCCCGGAGCCGGTCGCTATGCGCACGGCCTCCACACCCTGTCGGCCTGTGGTCCCGTGACCCTGTTCGACGTGAAGCGGATCGACCGCTCGCTATGGGGAGCGCGAGGCGATTGAGGCCCTTCGAGACAGGGCCGTCCAACCCGCGCGCCGGCCCGCGCATCCTGACATTCCTGCACAGCTTCGAGCCGGGCGGGGTCGAGCGCATCGCCCTGCGCCTCGTGCGACGATGGCGCGCCCTGGGCGTCGATGCGCCGCTGTTCCTGGGGCGCACCGACGGGGCGATGCGTGACGTCGGCGCGGACCTGGACTTCATCACGCCGCCGCGTCGCGGTCCGCTGGTCGCGCGGATGGAGACGCTCTGGATGATCTGGACGCTGCCGAAGGTCGTGCGGCGCCTCCGGCCCGACGTCCTGTTCTGCGCGGGCAACACCTATGCGGTCGTGGCCTTGGCGTTGAAGGCGCTGCTGGGTCGCGACTGCCCGCCTGTCCTGCTGAAGGTCAGCAACGACCTCGACCGGCGCGACCAGCCCGGGTGGTTCCGCTTCTTCTACCGCCTGTGGCTCAAGGCGCAGGGGCGCTACATCGACCACTTCGTCGGCCTCGAGACGCCGATGGCCGAAGAGATCCGGCAGGCGCTTGGCGTGAGCGCGGACCGCGTCACCATTATTCCCGACCCGGCCCTGTCCGTGTCCTTGATCGAGCGGCTTCGCGCCCAACCCCATGGTGCCAGCGCCGGATCGGGTCGGCGTTTCGTCAGCGTGGCCCGCCTGACGCCCCAGAAGAACCTGGCCCTGATGCTGCGGGGCTTCTCGCGCGGCGCCCAGGAGGGCGACACCCTGACGGTGATTGGCGACGGGCCTGAACGCGCGAAGCTGGAGAGCCTGGCCAAGGACCTCGGCCTTGAGCGCCAGGTGATCTTCAAGGGCTATGTCGCCGAGCCGGCCGCCCAGCTGCCGTCGTTCGACGTCCTGCTGCTGTCCTCGAACTATGAAGGCGTGCCGGCGGTCATCCTTGAGGCCCTGGCCGCGGGCCTGCCGATCATCGCCACCGACTGCAGCCGCAGCATGGCGACGCTGCTGGATCACGGGGCCCTGGGCGTCCTTGTTCCGACGGGCGACGAGGGCGCGTTCGCCGAGGCGGTCGCGGCCGCCCGGCCGGGATCGCAAGACTTGCGGCGAAGCCTCGAACAGGCGCGGCGCTTTACGTTGGAGGAAGCCGCCGGGACCTATGTGGCGACGCTATCCCGGCTGGGTCCGAAGGCCGCCATGAACACGCTGACGGCGGCCTCGACTTCCGCGGCCACCTCGTCGGCGGAGGGCTCGCCGACATAGTTGACCAGCCGCGCCTTGAGCATGCGGTTCTGGCACAGGCCGATGAAGTGGTGGGCCGCGACCATGGGGTCCTCGACCACGATCCTTCCCTCCAGTTTCATGCGCGCCAGGAAGCCGCCCAGCAGCCGGGCGCCGCGCAGCGGCCCGGCCTCGTAGAAGGTCCGACCAAGGTCGGGCGAGCGCTCCGACGCCGCCGCGATCAGCCGAAAATGGCGCATGTTGCGCTCGGCCATGACGTTGGTCAGGTAGCGACGGCCCAGGCGCGTCAGCGCCGCGCGCACGTCGTCGACCTCGTCGTCCAGCAGCTGGAACATCTCCGCGCCCTGCCAGCCGCAATAGCGCTCGATATGGGCCTGGAAGATCTCTACCTTGCTCTTGAAGTAGTTGTAGAGGGTGCTCTTCGAGCCGCCGACCCTCGCCGCGATGGTCGACATCGAGGCCGCGTCGAAGCCCTCCTCCAGGAACACTTCGGCGGCGACGTCGAGGATGGCCTCGCGTCGGGCGTCGCGATCCGGGCGGGGCTTGGGGTCGAGCATTGCTATTTCTTTCCAACCGTACGGTACGGTCGCCTTGACTGTACAGCAAGACAGGCCTACTTGCACGCCAGCATATGACTATACCGTACGGTCACATCAAGGCGCCGCTTATGCCGACCTCCCCCATCTTCCTCCGCCGCAGCAGCGTTTATCTCGCGGCGGCCAGCGCCCTGGTCCTCGCGGCCTGCGCCAGCTTGCCGCCCGCCCAGGCCGAGCGGGTCGCCAAAACGCCCGACACCTATGCGACGACCCAAAGCCTCGCCGCCCCGTCGGCCGACTGGCCCGCCGACGCCTGGTGGAGCGGCTATGGCGACACCCAGCTGAACGCCCTGGAGGACGAGGCCCTGAAGGGCTCTCCGACCCTCGCCGTCGCCGAGGCGCGCCTGCGCCGCGCCCAGGCCCTGGTCACCCAGGCCAGGTCGGCCGACCTGCCGCGCGTCGGCCTCGGGGCCGAGGTCGCCGAAAGCAAGCAGAGCTACAACAACGGCATCCCGCCGGCCTTCGTGCCCCAGGGCTATAATGACGTCGGCCGCATCGCCCTCGACGTCTCGTGGGAGCTGGACTTCTGGGGCAAGAACCGCGCGGCGGTCGCGGCCGCCACGTCGGAAGCCAAGGCCGCCCAGGCCGACGCCGCCCAGGCGCGCCTGACCCTATCGACCGCGGTCGCCTCGACCTATGCCGAGCTCTCGCGGCTCTACGCCCAGCGCGACGTCGCCGAACAGGCCGTGCGCCTGCGCGAGGAGACGTCCAAGCTCGTCTCCCGGCGCGTCGCCAACGGCCTCGACACCCGGGCCGAGAGCGAGCAGGCGGCGGCCGGCCCGCCGGCCTCGCGCGCCGAGCTTTCCGCCCTCGACGAGCAGATCGTCCTGACCCGCAACGCCCTAGCCGCCCTGCTGGGCGCCGGTCCCGACCGGGGCCTGGCCATCTCCCGGCCCGCCGCCGCGACGATCAAGCCATTCGGGCTGCCCCAGAACCTGCCGGCCAATCTGATCGGCCGTCGCCCCGACGTCGTCGCCGCCCGCTGGCGCGCCGAAGCCGCCACAGCCCGCACCCGTCAGGCCAAGGCCGCCTTCTATCCGGACATCAATCTGGCCGGCTTCGTCGGCGTCCAGTCGCTGTATCTGAACAAGCTGTTCGACAGCGGTTCGGACATCGGCCAGGTCGGCCCCGCCTTGCGTCTGCCGATCTTCGAGGGCGGCGCCCTGCGCGCCGGCCT
>JAYRLX010000533.1:0-2118 GCA_041905125.1 Caulobacter sp.
ACGTCACGTCGAACGACCAGAGGCGGCCCAACATGGTGTCGGCCATGTAGACGGTCTTCTCATCCGGCGAGAGACCCACGCCGTTGGGCGAGACGAAGTGGTCGCGCCAGCGGGTGATCTTCGAACCGTCGGGCAGGGCGTAGTAGAGCGCCCCGTACTTGCGGCCGTCCGGCGTGGAGCAGCCGTGGTCGGTGAACCAGAAGCCGCCCTGCTTGTCGAAGACGAGGTCGTTGGGCCCGACCAGCGGCTTGCCGTCGCATTGGGTGTAGAGCGTCGTCACCGCGCCGGTCGCCAGGTCGACCCGCTGGATCGAGCCGCCCGCGTGCGTCGGCGGCGTCGGGCCGGGAATGTTCAGGCCGTTGGCCTCGAAGAAGGCGAAGCTGCCGCCGTTATTGGTGACGTAGAGGGCCCCGTCGGGGCCGATCGCCGCGCCGTTCGGTCCGCCGCCGGTCTGCGCCACGGTCTCCTTGCGGCCGTCGGGCCAGATCCGCGTCAGGCGTTGGCCCTGGATCTCGGTGACGATGACCGAGCCGTCGGCCATGGCCACCGGGCCTTCCGGGAACTGCAAGCCTTCGGCTGCGAGTTGGATGTCCATCGCGCGTCTCTCCCTATCTCGCCTCTCACGGGCGATGAGGCGACTATAAACGCGCGTTTGAACTTGGCGAGAACTCCGTTCCCTTCCGCAGGCTCTAGGGGGTTGCCGCCGCGACGCGGGCCGCGTCCTGGGGCGGAGCGGCGGTGAAGCGCGCCACGGCCGCCAGCAGATCGTCGCGAACGATCGGCTTGGCCAGGTGGCCGTCCATGCCGGCGGCGAGGCAGCGGGCGATCTGTTCGGGCATGACGTCGGCGCTGAGCGCCAGGATCGGGACGCGGGCCTTGGCGCCTTCCATGGCGCGGATGGCGTGGGTCGCGGCGAGGCCGTCCATGACCGGCATGTGCACATCCATCAGCACCAGGTCGAAGTCCTGGTCGCGCAGAAGCGAAACCGCCGTCGCCCCGTCCTCGGCGGTGATCGCCTCGTGGCCGCCCAGCGTCAGCAGGGCGTAGCCCAGCTCGCGATTGACGTGGTGATCATCGACCAGCAGCACGCGAGCGCCTCGCAGGCCGGCCGGCGAAGAGGCCGCCGGGTCCAGGGCGGGCGTCGGCTGGGCCGGGATCGCCGGCAGCTCGACCCAGAAGCATGACCCCCGGCCCGGCGCGCTGATGACGCCGATCTCGCCGCCCATGCGGGTGACCAGAGCCTTGCTGATCGCCAGGCCCAGGCCGGTGCCGCCATATCCGCGGCTGATGGAGCTGTCGGCCTGGGTGAAGCGCTGGAACAGGCGCGCCTGGACGTCGGGCGCGATGCCGATGCCGGTGTCGGAGATCTCGAACCGAAGCCGCTGGTCCGAGACGTCAAGCCGGGCGGTGACGGCGCCGTCGCGCGTGAACTTGATGGCGTTGGAAAGCAGATTCAGCAGCACCTGACGCAGGCGCGTCTCGTCCAGCAGGAAGAGGCGCTTTTCGTCTCCGCCTTCAATCTCGATGTTGAGCGCCAGCTTCTTGGTTTCCGCCGCGGGGCCGGCGATCGCCAAGGCGTCGCGCAGCACGACGGCCGGCGCCAGCGGCTCCGGATCCAGCTCCATGCGGCCGGCTTCAAGCTTCGAGAAGTCCAGCAGGTCGTTGATGATCTCGACCAGCGAGCGGCCCGCGCGATTGATCAGGTCGAGCCGTCGGCGGCTGTCGGGCGAAAGGCCAGGGTCGCCGGCCACGAGGTCGGCGAAACCGAGGATGCTGTTCAGCGGCGTGCGGATCTCGTGGCTGATGGTCGCCAGGAATTCCGACTTGGCCTTGTTGGCGGCCTGGGCGCTGGCCTGGGCGTCGCGGGCGGCGTCGCGGCCTCGCGTCAGCAGCGCCTGCAGGCGCTTTTGCCGCTCCAGGATCATGGCGGCGGTCAGGCAGACGGCGAACAGCATGAGGTGGAAGATCACGGTGTGGCGCAGGGGGCTCAGCGCCGCGTGACGGTCGATGCCGACGCTATGCAGGACCGCCGGGATCGAGGCGGCCAGGGAGGCGATGACCAGGATCGCGGCCGCGCGCGGCCCGCCTCGGAACACGGCCAGCATGGCGGGGGCGAAC
>JAYRLX010000080.1:0-11914 GCA_041905125.1 Caulobacter sp.
CTCGCTGGGCGTCCAGCTGGCCGCGCCGGTGATCGTCTTCTCGCTGGTCTTCAACCTCGCCACGGGCCTGGTCGGCCGGGTCATGCCCGCCTTCCAGATCTTCTTCGTCGCTTCGCCGCTCAGCGTGATCCTGGGCCTGTCGCTGCTGGCCCTGTCCCTGGGCGGCATCGCCATGGTCTGGACCGACCGCTATCGCGAGCTCCTGCAGGTCTTCGCCTAGGGGGCGCGCATGGCGGACGATACGGATCCCGAGTCGAAAACAGAAGAACCGTCGGCGAAACGGTTATCGGACGCGCGCGCCAAGGGCGACGTCGTCAAGTCGGCCGACATCCCGCAACTGGCCTCGCTGGTCGGCGCCGTCTCGGTGGTGATCCTGGCCGGCGGCTGGCTGACCCGCGACCTTTCCGCCGCCCTCTATCCGTTCATCGCCCACGCCGGCACGATCGACCTGTCCAGCGGCGGGGCGATGGTGGTGATGAAGCAGGCGACCATGGCCGCCCTGCCGCCGCTGATCCTGGTCATGCTGGTCTCGGCCGCCTGTGGCGCGGCCGCCCACATCGCCCAGTCCGGCTTCCTGCTGACGCCCGACAAGCTGAAGCCCGACTTCAGCAAGCTCGACCTTATGAAGGGCCTGGGCCGTATCTTCGGCATCGACGGCTTCGTCCAGTTCGCCAAGTCGGCGGTGAAGTTCCTGGTCACCGGCCTGATCGCCTGGATGGTGCTGAAGCCGCACGTCGGCGAGGTGCGTAACCTCGTGGGCCTCGACCCGGCGCTGATGCTGCCCGAGGCGATGAAGCTGTCCAAGTCGCTGCTGGTCGCCGTGATCATCTTCCTGACCGGCACCGCGGCCTTCGACTGGTTCTGGCAACGCCAGCGCTTCATGAGCCGGATGCGGATGACCCTCCAGGAGGTCAAGGAGGAGTTCAAGCAGTCGGACGGCGACCCGCACATCAAGGGCAAGCGCCGCCAGATCCAGATGCAGCGCTCGCGCCAGCGGATGATGCAACAGGTGCCCAAGGCGACCGTGGTCGTCATGAACCCGACCCACTACGCCGTGGCGCTGAAATACGAGGCCGGTGAAACGCCCGCGCCGCTCTGCGTGGCCAAGGGCGTTGACGAACTGGCCTTGAAGATCCGCGCCATCGCTGAGGAGCACGGCGTGCCGGTGCTGGAGGATCCGCCCCTGGCGCGGGCCCTCTACGCCAGCGTCGAGGTCGACGAGGAAATCCCCGTCGAGCACTTTGAGGCGGTGGCCAAGGTCATCAGCTTCATCCTCAACGGCAAGAAGCCCCAGTCACGGGCCCGTCCGCTGTAGGCCTCACTTCCGAAAAAGACCTAGCCCTCGGGAAAGGTTATTGTTTCAACGATCTCCGGTGAGTCGCAGCCTCGCCGTAACCAAGGTATTCATGCCGCTGATGGCCGATCTTCACCTCCAGGACAAAGCCTTGGCCGGCGCGGGGCGTCGGCGCTTCGATCCGTGGCTGGCGGGCGCGGCGCTGTTCTTCCTGGCGGCGGCGGGCTTTTCCGCTGCTCCGGCGCTGAAGGCCGGACCGGCCACCTTGGCGGGCCTGCTGTTGTTGCTGGGCGTGGCGGGCGTGGCCGTGCTGGGCCTGCTGGCCATCCGCGGCACCGCCCAGAGCGGCGACGATTCCGACCAGGCCGAGACCTTCATCGCGGCCTTGAGCGAGCCCGCCAGCCTGGCCGCGCCGGATGGCCGGGTGCTGGCCGCCAACGCCGCCTGGCGCGGCCTGATGGGCTCGCAGCGCCGTCTGCCCAAGGGCGTGGCGGGCGCTGGCCTGTTCGCCGCCATGATCCAGGCTCGCAATGGCGAGATGGCCGAAGGCGCCGTGCGCGCCGGCGACGCCGATCATCTCGCCAAGGTCTCCTGCCTGCCGGGCGGCCGTCTGCTGATCCGCCTGTCGCCGATCGCCACGCCCGAACCTGTGGCCGAGCCCGCCGCGCCCGCGCCGGCGGCCGAGCGCGCCGCGCCGCCGCCCAATACTCTGGACGCCTTCGCCGGCGCCTCGCCGTTCGGCGCCGCCCTGCTGGAAGGCTTGGAGCCGTTCACCTCGCGCGTGCTGGAGGCCAACCCGGCCCTGACGACCATGACCGGCGCCAAGGCCGGCGTGGTGTTCGGCGATCTGATCGACGCGGCCTCGCGCGCGGACGCCGAGACCCGTCTGGCCGAGGGGCGCGCCGGTCCCTACGAGGTGCGCCTGGCGCGCGACGCGACCCGCATCGCTCACCTCTACCTCTACCGCGCGGAAGGCCGCCTTGTGGCCTACATGATCGACGTGTCCGAGCAGAAGCAGATCGAGCTGCAGCTGGCCCAAGCCCAGAAGATGCAGGCGATCGGCCAGCTGGCCGGCGGCGTGGCGCACGACTTCAACAATCTGCTGACCGCCATCCAGCTGCGGCTCGACGAGCTGCTGCACCGCCACCCGGTGGGCGACCCGTCCTATGAGGGCCTGAACGAGATCCGGCAGACCGGCGTGCGCGCCGCCGACCTCGTCCGCAAGCTGCTGGCCTTCTCGCGCAAGCAGACCGTCCAGCGCGAGGTGCTGGACCTGGGCGAGCTGATCTCGGAGTTCGAGGTTCTGCTGCGCCGGCTGCTCCGCGAAGACGTCAAGCTGATCACCGACTACGGCCGCGACCTACCGCAGGTTCGCGCCGACAAGAGCCAGCTCGAGACGGCGGTCATGAACCTGGCCGTCAACGCCCGCGACGCCGTGCGCGCGGCCAAGGGCGGCGGCGTCGTGCGGATCCGCACCGCGCGCCTGAACCGCGACGAGGCCATCCAGCTGGGCTTCCCGGCCGCTGACGGCGACTGCGCCTTCATCGAGGTCAGCGACGACGGCCCCGGCATCCCGCCCGACGTCATGGGCAAGATCTTCGACCCGTTCTTCACCACCAAGCCGGTGGGCGAGGGTACGGGCCTAGGCCTGGCGACCGTCTACGGCATCGTCAAGCAGAGCGACGGCTGGATCCACGTCCACAGCCGTCCGGGCGAGGGCGCGGCGTTCCGCATCTTCCTGCCGGTGTACGACGCCCCGGTTGGCGTCGCCTCGGCTCAGGCCGCGACCGCCGAGCCGGCCAAGCCGCGCGCCGCCCGCGACCTCTCGGGCGCCGGCCGCATCCTGTTTGTCGAGGACGAGGACGCGGTCCGCAGCGTCGCCGCTCGCCTTCTGCGCGCCCGCGGCTACGAGGTGCTGGAGGCCGCCGACGGCGAGGAGGCCCTGCTGATCGCCGAGGAGCACGCCGGCACGATCGACCTCTTGATTAGCGACGTGATCATGCCGGGCATCGACGGCCCGACCTTGCTGAAGAAGGCGCGCGGCTATCTGGGGACCGCGCCGGTGATGTTCATCTCCGGCTATGCCGAGGCCGAGTTCAGCGACCTGTTGGAAGGCGAGACCGGTGTGACCTTCCTGCCCAAGCCGATCGACATCAAGACCCTGGCCGAGCGGGTCAAGCAGCAGCTGCAGGCGGCTTGAGGCCGCCTGCTCACAGCCTAAGTCTGGCCTAGGCCTTGGCCGGCAGGAACCGCGGATTACGCAGCAGCGCCGCGCTGACCAGGGTGACCAGCAGGCCGACCGGGAAGATCTCGGTGAAGGTCATCGGCATACGATAGAGCGGATTGGCGTAGCTGCGCTTCATCGCCTCCAAGTCCGCGACGAGCTTGGCGTATTCGGCGCCGCTGACGCCCGCCGCCTTCTTCTGCGCTAGGGTGGCGGCCACATACTGCTCCATGAAGCTGTAGTGCGTGAGCGCCAGATAGACCTCCCAGATCAGCACATAGGCCAGGGACGCCACGACGGCGACGCCCAGGCCGATCAGGAAGGCCGGCCAGAACTTGATCACGCCGCCCAGCACCTTGTCGCGATGCTGCTTGATGGCCAACAGGATCGAGGACAGGCCGACCAACATGATCAGATAGCCCAGCCAGACGCTGGAATGCGGCGCGCCGCCGCCGATCAGGATCGTGATGATGATGCCGACGATGATGACGACGCCGGAAAGCAGGCCGTAGCCCAGGATAGTGCGGGACATGTCATTCCTCCTCCGCGCCGCCCCCTGCGGCGCGTCCCGAGGCTTGCCGCCAACGTCGCCGCGACGGTATTGCCCGAAAGGGTGAATTCGACGGTTTCGTCCCTTTTGCCGGCGGTCAAGGGATCAGCGTCAGCTCGCGCGCCTTGCCCACGGCCTGTGTCCGTCTGCTGACCTCCAGCTTGCCGTAGAGATTGGCGACGTGCGTCTTGACGGTGTTGGGCGACAAGCCGAGGTCGCGCGCGATCTCCTTGTTGGAGCGACCCGCGGCCAGCCGCTCCAGCACCCGGACCTCCTGTCCGGTCAGGCCTAGCGAGGCGAGGGCGGCGTCGTTGCGCTGGAAGACATCTGGACGCGCGCGCGCCGCCAGTTTCCAGCCGACCCAGACGCCGGCCGCCGCGAAGGCCGTGCCTATCAGGCCAGCGTAGATCTTCCAGGACAGCACGCGCAGCAGGAACTGCTGCTCCAGCCACTGCAGGATGAAAGCGCCGACCGCGAGGACCAGCGCCCAGATCAGGATCGTACGGGTCATGCCGCCGAGGGTGCGCGATCCCCGGCCGTCGTCAATGGCTTCTCAGCCCAGGCGGGCCTTGGCCTCGGCGGGCGCGACCTGGTCAAACAGGACGCGCAGGTGCTGGTCCTTGGCGTGGTCGTTGTGCAGCTCCCACGACAGTGAGACCGGCAGGCGCAGGCGGCCGCCATCGGGCAGCAGGGCGACCAGGACGCGCCAGGAGAAGCCGTCGCCGGGAGCGCCGAGAGGGTCCTTGAACTCCAGCGGCGCCGGATCGCGCAGGCGGAAGCGCCTTTCGGCGTTGGTTTCGAACCAGGCGCGGTCGGCCTCTGCGGCGGGATCGGTGACCTTGCTGACGATCGTCTTCTTGAACATGGCCGGTCTTTAGACCCAAACGGACGCAATTGCCAAAGCGTCGACAACTCTGGTCCCGAAGCCCCACGCCGCCTGGGACGATGTCAGTCCAGCCCAAAGGCGGCGAGCAGACGATCCGCGGCGACCGAAGCCGGGACCTCGCCAGCGCGAACCGAGGCTTCGAGGTTCGGCGCCAAGGCGGCCACGGCGGGCGCTGTCCGGAACGCCTCCCGCAGCCGGTCCTCGACCATCGCCCACATCCAGCGCGCGTCCTGGTCGGCGCGGCGGGCGGCGCGCGCGCCGTTGGCGGTCATGATCTCACGGTGACGCTGGATCTGGGTCCACAGCACATCAAGACCCTGACCGGTCAGGCCCGAGGCGGTCAGCACCGGCGGCGTCCAGTCCGGATGGGCGGGCGTCAGGATGTGCAGGGCGTTGCGGTAGTCGCGGGCCGAGCGCTCGGCCTTGGCGGGATCGGCGTCAGCCTTATTGATAACCAGCAGATCGGCCAGCTCGATCAAGCCCTTCTTGATGCCCTGCAACTCGTCGCCGCCGCCCGGGATCAGCAGCGCCAGGAAGATGTCGACCATATCGGCCACCACCGTCTCGGATTGACCGACACCGACGGTCTCGACGATCACCACGTCGAAGCCGGCCGCCTCGCACAGCAGCATCGCCTCGCGGGTCTTGCGCGCCACGCCGCCAAGGGCGCCGCCGGAGGGGGAGGGCCGGATATAGGCGTTGGGCTGGACGCTGAGCTGCTCCATCCGCGTCTTGTCGCCCAGGATCGAGCCGCCATGCCGGCCCGACGACGGATCGACCGCCAGCACCGCCACCTTGCAGCCCGCCTCGACCAGGTTGCAACCAAAGCGCTCGATCGCCGTCGACTTGCCGGCGCCCGGGACGCCGGTGATTCCGATCCGCTGGGCGCGGCCGGTCAGGGGCATCAGCCGCGAAAGCAGCGTCCGGGCCGCGACCTGATGATCGGCGCGGCGGCTTTCGACCAAGGTGATGGCGCGCGCCAGGGCGGCGCGGTCCCGGGCGACCAGGCTCTGTTCCAGGGCGTCGATGTCGAGACCAGGATTCACGAGACCTCGCTTAGCCGAGGCTCGACGATCGCGAAACCAAAACGGTCAATCGGCCTTGCGGCCCCGGGCAAGGTCGACGATCTGAGGTCGAGGCAACGACGGACGACGCGGAACGTTCTGGGATCATGACCGACGATTTCTCCATGGCCTCGACCTACGCCCATCCGCAAGCGGGTCCGGTGGACGACCAGCGGTTCAAGGCGCATCGCGCCTGGCGGGCGGCCGAGACGATCAAGCGGCTTTCGGACCGATTGATCGGCGTGGGGCCTGTCGGCATCGGTCTCGACGGCGTGCTGGCCTGGGTGCCGGGCGTGGGTTTGGCCTATGGCCTGGGCGCGGGCGCCTTGCTTCTGTTCCATGCGGTTCACGCCAAGGCCTCGCCCGCCACGATGGGCCGAATGACGGCCTATCTGGCGGCCGATAACCTGTCCGACACCGTGCCGGTCCTGGGATGGGCGGTCGACACCCTGTTCCCCGGCCACCTGATGGCGGCCAAGGCGCTGCAGGAGGACATCGAGGCCCGCCATGGCCTGCCCGAAGAGGTAGCCTTCGAGCGCAGCCAGAAAAGGCGAGGCCTTTTCAGACGCAAGCCGGCCTAGGCCGCTTCCTGGGTGTAGCCGAGCTGCCGGTTCAGCTTGTCCAGCAGCTCGATCGCCGCCTCCGCGATCACCGTGCCGGGCGGGAAGATCGCCGCGGCTCCGGCGTCACGAAGCGCCTGGAAGTCCTGGGGCGGAATGACCCCGCCCACGACCATCAGGATGTCGTCGCGACCCTGCTTGGCGAGCTCGGCCTTCAGTTCCGGCGCCAGGGTCAGGTGACCGGCGGCGAGTGAGCTGGCGCCGACCACGTGGACGTCGTTCTCCACGGCTTGGCGAGCGGCCTCGGCCGGGGTTTGGAACAGCGGGCCGATGTCGACGTCGAAGCCGAGGTCGGCGAAGGCCGTGGCGATGACCTTCTGACCCCGATCGTGGCCGTCCTGGCCCATCTTGGCGATCAGGATGCGGGGACGGCGGCCGTCGGCCTGCTCGAACGCCTCGACCATGGCCTTGGCGCGGGCGGTCTTCGGATCGTTCCCGGCCTCTTTCATGTAGACCCCCTGGATCGACTTGATCTCGGCGCGGTGGCGGCCGAACACCTTCTCCAGCGCATAGCTGATCTCGCCCACCGTGGCCTTGGCGCGGGCGGCGTCGACGGCGAGCGCCAGCAGGTTGCCCTTGCCCCGCGCGCCGTCCTCCAGCGCCTTCAGCGCGGCCTCGGTGGCGGCCGGATCGCGCTCGGCCTTCAGGCGCGCCAGCTTTTCCAGCTGGGCGGCGCGCACGGCGCTGTTATCGACCTTCAGCACCGGAATGTCGTCGGCGACCTCGGGCTTGTAGCGGTTGACGCCGACGACGCTCTGCTTGCCGCTGTCGATGCGGGCCTGGGTGCGGGCGGCGGCTTCCTCGATGCGCAGCTTGGGCAAGCCCTGTTCGATGGCCTTGGCCATGCCGCCCAGCGCCTCGACCTCCTCGATGTGGGCCAGCGCCTTCTGGGCCAGCTCGTAGGTCAGGCGCTCGACGTAGTAGCTGCCGCCCCACGGGTCGGCGACGCGGGTCGTGCCGCTTTCCATCTGCAGGAAGAGCTGGGTGTTGCGGCTGATCCGGGCCGAGAAGTCGGTCGGAAGGGCCAGGGCCTCGTCCAGGCTGTTGGTGTGCAGGCTCTGAGTCTGGCCGTTCACGGCGGCCATGGCCTCGACGCAGGTCCGGGCGACGTTGTTGAACACGTCCTGCGCCGCCAGCGACCAGCCGGAGGTCTGGCTGTGGGTGCGCAAGCTGAGCGAGCGGTCGTCCTTGGGATCGAACTCGCGCTTCATCAGGCGGGCCCAGAGCAGGCGCGCGGCGCGCATCTTGGCCACTTCCATGAAGTAGTTCATGCCGATCGCCCAGAAGAACGACAGGCGCGGCGCGAACTGGTCGATGCTCATGCCGGCCGCCACGCCGGCGCGGGCGTATTCGACGCCGTCGGCCAGGGTGTAGGCCAGCTCCAGGTCGGCCGTCGCTCCGGCTTCCTGCATGTGGTAGCCGCTGATCGAGATCGAGTTGAACTTGGGCATGTTCGCCGAGGTGTAGGCGAAGATGTCCGAGATGATCCGCATCGAGGGCGCGGGCGGATAGATGTAGGTGTTCCGCACCATGAACTCTTTGAGGATGTCGTTCTGGATCGTCCCCGAGAGCTTATCGGGGCTGACGCCCTGCTCCTCGGCCGCGACGATGTAGAGCGCCAGGATCGGCAGCACCGCGCCGTTCATGGTCATCGACACGCTCATCTTGTCGAGCGGGATGCCCGAGAACAGCGTGCGCATGTCGAGGATGGAGTCGATGGCGACGCCCGCCATGCCGACATCGCCCTTCACCCGCTCGTGGTCGCTGTCGTAGCCGCGGTGGGTGGCGAGGTCGAAGGCCACCGACAGGCCCATCTGACCGGCCGCCAGGTTGCGGCGATAGAAGGCGTTGGAGTCCTCGGCCGTCGAGAAGCCCGCGTATTGGCGCACCGTCCACGGGTTGGTGACGTACATGGTCGGGTAGGGCCCACGCACGTAGGGCGCGACGCCGGGAAAGCCGCCCAGGAAGTCCAGGCCCTGGATGTCGCTGGCGTCGAAGGCCGGGGCGACGTCGACGCCCTCGGGCGTGCTCCAGGCTTGGCCGTCCGGCGCCGCGCCGGGCGCGACCTCGGCGAAGTCGATCGTCGTGAAGTCGGGGAACTTGGTCATGGCTCAGGCTCCCTCGAAGGCGGCGGCGAAGCGGATGGGCGTCAGGGCGGGGCACTTGCTGTCAGGCCCGGGCAGCCGGACATCCGGCGCGGCGACCGCGAAGGCGGCCGGATCGGGCGTCTCGACCTCCGGCGGCTTGTCGTCGGCGTTGGGGAAGACGGTGACGCCCAGGATCTTGCGCGTCTTGTCGGCGAAGGCGGCTTCCTGGGCCGCGCGGGTCTTGCCGACGCCGCTGGCGATGAAGCCGCTTTCCAGCGCCTTGATGATCCCGCCGGCCGCCTCGATGGCCTGGAAGCCGTTCCAGGCCGCGCGGGCCAGCTGGTCGGTCAGGCTGTCGAGATACCAGGCGCCGCCGGCCGGGTCGGCGACGCGGCCCAGATTGCTCTCTTCCATCAGGACCAGCTGGGTGTTGCGCGCCTGGCGACGGGCGAAGGCGGTCGGCAGGCCGATGGCGTCGGTGAAGGCGTCCAGCACGATGGCGTCAGCGCCGCCGACCGCGCCGGCGAAGCCGGCCGAGGTGAGGCGCAGCAGGTTCGTCCAGGCGTCCGCCTTGGCCAGCATCCGCCGCGACGAGCGGGCCTCGATGCGAGCGGGGACCGAGACGCCGCAGGCCTCGGTCAGCCGCGCCCACATGGCCTTGGCGGCGCGGACCTTGGCGACGCCGGTGAAGTATTCGCCATCCAGGCTCACGCCTAGCACGATGCGGCCGAAGGCGTCTTCCGTCGACAGGCCCGAGCGCGTCAGGGCTTTGGCGTAGGCGAGGGCGGCGGCGGTCATGGCGGCCAGCTCCTCGACGTTGGAGCCGCCGGCTTCGTGCACGGCGCGGCCGGTCGCGAGGAAGAGGCTAGCCTTCGGGTAGGTGGCCGCCAGACGCGTCGCCACCGTCGCGGCGTTGAAGACGTGGCTTTCGATCGGGCCCGGGCTGGCGCCGGCCTGCATGAAGGCGGTCAGCGGATCCAGGTGGAAGGCCAGCGGGGCGTTCGGCGCGGCCTTGGCCAGCGCGCCCAGCCAGTCGGCCGCCTTGGGACCCAGGAAACCAGCGTCCAGCGCCACGGGCGCCAGGTCCAGCAGGACGCCCGACAAGGCCTCCCCAAGATCGTCGGCAGAGCCCACCGCAACGCCGTTCGCGCCAGTCGGGTCCAACTGCAGCAACACGGAGGCGGCGCCGTTCTCAAGGTCGGTCAGCAGGTCCTTGGCCGACCGGGCGCGATCGGGGTGGGCGGCGCGAACGCGCAGGTCCCACGGACGCTCGGCGTCCCGGAGGCGCAGGTCGCGAGCGACGGCGACGCCGTCCTTGGCGGTGTACAGCGGCTGGATCGTCACGCCATCGGGCGTGGCGGTGGTCAGCGCATCCTCGAAGCTCTGACCTTTGAGGGTCTTTTCGACCAGGGCCATCCAGCGCGCGCGCGTGGCGTCGTCGCCTTGTAAGCCAAAATCCTCTGCCAGGGGCGTGGTCGCCTCGGTCAAAGCGTCTCTCTCCTGCACTGCAGCATTTTATTTTTCGACCGTGATGCGCCCCTGCCGCTAGGGCCGTCAAGCCTTGCGCGGGCGCCAAACGAGCGTTTAAGCTGAACGGTGATCATATATTCGGCGCTCAAGCCGATCTCCAAAAGGGGAGAACCTTCGCCCATGGCCCTGCCGCCGATCCTGCGCGACCGTCTGCGCCTTCCGGTTATCGCCTCGCCGCTGTTCATCATCAGCAATCCCGACCTGGTCATCGCCCAGTGCAAGGCGGGCATCGTCGGCTCGTTCCCGTCGCTGAACGCGCGACCCATCTCGCAGCTGGACGAATGGCTGGCCCGCATCACCGAGGAGCTGGCCGCCTATGACAAGGCCAACCCGGACGCTCCCTCGGCGCCTTTCGCCGTCAATCAGATCGTCCACAAGACCAACAACCGGCTCGAGGAAGACATCGAGCTGTGCGTCAAATACAAGGTCCCGGTGGTCATCACCTCGCTGGGCGCGCGCGAGGACCTGAACCAGGCGATCCATTCGTATGGCGGCATCACGCTGCATGACGTGATCACCGACCGCTTCGCCCGCAAAGCGATCGAAAAGGGCGCCGACGGCCTGATCCCGGTCGCCGCCGGGGCCGGCGGCCATGCCGGCACGCTGTCGCCGTTCGCGCTCATCCAGGAAATTCGTCAGTGGTTCGACGGGCCGGTGGCGCTGTCGGGCTCGATCGCCTGCGGGCGCTCGATCCTCGCCGCCCAGGCCATGGGCGCGGACCTCGCCTACATCGGCTCGGCCTTCATCGCGACCGAGGAGGCCAACGCGGTGGAGGGCTACAAGCGCGCCATCGTCGAGGGCCAGGCCGACGGCATCGTCTATTCGAACCTGTTCACCGGCGTGCACGGCAACTACCTGCGCTCGTCGATCATCGCCGCGGGCCTCGATCCCGACAACCTGCCGGTCAGCGATCCGTCCAAGATGAGCTTCGGCTCTGGCGGCAACCAGGAGGCCAAGGCCTGGCGCGACATCTGGGGCTCGGGCCAAGGCATCGGCGCCATCAAGGAAGTGCTGCCCGCCGCCGAACTCATCGCGCGTTTCGCGCAGGAGTACGAGCAAGCCAAGGCCGAACTGGCGGCCAAGACCGCGCTTACCTCTGGAAATCACTTGGCTTTCGCCGCCGAGTAGACGGGCGCCCAACGGGGGCGAAGGTCGCTTCGTCCCCGGTCCAAGCGGCGGCGTGATGCTAGGAGCGTCTTCCATCGCTCCTGGAGCCGTCCATGTTCGACGACGTCACGCCCCGCCTTGGCCTGCCCTATGTGGTCGCCGCTCAGGCCCAGAAACACATCCCCATCAACGAGAGCCTCGCCCGGCTGGACGGGCTGGTGCAGCTGGCGGTCGAGAGCCGCGCCCTAGCCGCTCAGCCGGCCAGTCCCGTCGCCGGCGGCGTCTGGATCCTGCCGGCGAGCGCCACGGGCGCCGCTTGGTCCGGCCTGTCCGCCGGAACCCTGATGCGCTTCGAGGCCGGCGCCTGGGAGCCCCTCGTCCCGGCCGAGGGCGTGCTGGCCTGGGTCAAGGACGAGAACCAGATGGTCGCCTTCGACGGCGCCGCCTGGACGCCCTTGTCGGCGACGTTTCGAAGCCTGACAGCAGCCGCTTCGCCGAACCTCGCCAACACGCGGCTCGAAATCCTTGAACAGGAGGTGACCCTCTCGGGCG
>JAYRLX010000081.1:0-11886 GCA_041905125.1 Caulobacter sp.
CGCCGCCCGCGGCGCGCAAGGCGATCTGGGCGGCGTCGGCCGTGGCGTCGGGATCGCGGGCCAGCAGGTCCGCGGCGGCCGAAAGTCCCGCTCTCTGCGCCGCGAGGTTGGTCTCGACCCGGCCGGCGATCAGGCCGGCCTTGGCCGCCAGGGCGGGGGCGCGCGGCTGCGCCCGGCTTTGGTCTTCGATGCGCTTCAGGCCGAAGGCGGTGTAGAGGGCCAGCAGGAGCAAGGCCGACAGGATCGCGATGCGGGCGAAGCTTTGCGAGGGCGCGCGCGTACGGCTCGCCCGCGAGGCCGCGGGCGCGGTCGGTCCGGCCTTGGCCGTCCCTCCGTGTCTCGCCCTGCCTTTACCCAAACGCACGACTCCCGTGGAACACCCCCGGCGAGTCACTTCGCCAGAAGGTGAATCTAGCTTACGGGCCGCATCGACGTCACCGCCGAACCGTCAAATCCGCGCGGATGGGCGTATTAGTCGCAATGAATTCGCATCCCAACGTTCTTGGACTTTAGGCCAAGGACTTGGTGACCAGCTCCAGAACATTCTTGGACAGGTCCGGATGCGCCGCGATGCGTTCGAGTTCTTGCCGCATCAGCGCGCCGAGTTCCGGCTTGTACCGCCGCCAGGCGCCCAGGGGCTCGATCAGCCGCGCCGCCGTCATCGGGTTGAACGCATCGACCGCCAGGATCTGGTCCGCCAGGAACCGATAGCCCGCCCCGCTGGGGTCGTGGAAACGGGCCGGATTGAAGTGGGCGAAGGTCGAGACCAGGGCGCGCAGGCGATTGGGATTGGTCGGCTCGAAATCGGCGTTCTGGGTCAGGCCGATCACGCGATCGAGGGCGTCGGGGTTGGAATCGCGCGCCTGGGCGGCGAACCACTTGTCCATGACCAGGGGCTCGTTCCGCCAAGCCTCGTGGAAGTGAGCGACGGCGCTGTCGCGCGTGGAGCCGCCCACCGAGATCAGGGCGTTCAGGCCGCTGATCATGTCGGTCATGGTGCGCGCGGCCTCGTCGCGGCTGGTCAGGCGCGCCAGGGTGTCCGCGTGCGGTTCGGCCGAAAGCATGTCCGCGCACGCGGCGCCGAGGGCGCGGCGACCCGCGGCCTGGGCGTCGGGCGAGAACTCGCCTTCGTTCTGCATTTCGCCGAACAGGCGGCGAAGCAGATCGCCTAGGTGGACGGCGATGCGGGCGCGCAGGGCGTCGCGCGCCTCGTGCAGCGCCTGGGGATCCGTGGGCTCGGTGATCAGCGCCAGGTCCGGCTCCGAAGGCAGGGCCAGCAGCAGCGCCTTGAAGGCGGGTTCGGACGCGTCGTCGACCAGAGCGCGGCCCAGGCCCTCGGCGTAGCGCTCCTCGCCGACCTCGTCGGGCGCGCCCGCGGCCCGGCTCAGGATCAGGTCGCGCGCCAGGGTCTGGCCGGCTTCCCACCGGTTGAACAGGTCCGTATCCGAAGCCAGCAGCACATAGCGGTCGGACGGTCGCGCATCGGTCTTCAGGTTCACCGGCGCCGAGAAGTTGCGAAGGGCCGAGAGAACCGGCGGCTTGGACACCCCTTCCCAGCGCACGGTCATGGCGTCCTGATCCAGCACCACCACCTCGGTGTCGCGCAGCGCTTCGCCGTCGTGCGACAGCAGGCCGATGGCGACCGGGATCGGCAGGGCCGTCTTGGTGGGCTGGCCGGGCGTGGGCGCGGTCGACTGGCGCAGGTCCAGCGTCAGCACTTGGGCGTCGGCGTCGTAGTCGCTGGCGATCGTCACCGTCGGCGTGCCGGCCTGCTCGTACCAGGCGAAGAAGTTCGACAGGTCGCGGCCGGACGCTTCGGCGAAGCAGGCGATGAACGCCTCGACGGTCGTCGCCTGGCCATCGTGCCGGTCGAAGTACAGATCACAGCCCTTCCGGAACGCTTCCGCGCCCAGCAGGGTCTTCAGCATCCGGATGATCTCGGAGCCCTTCTCGTAGATCGTCGCGGTGTAGAAGTTGTCGATCTTCAGATAGCTGGACGGCCGCACGGGGTGGGCCAGCGGACCGGCGTCCTCCGCGAACTGCCGGGCGCGCAGGACCCTGACATCCTTGATCCGTTGCACGGCCGCCCCGCGCATGTCGGCGCTGAAGCTCTGGTCGCGGAAGACGGTGAAGCCTTCCTTCAGGCACAGCTGGAACCAGTCGCGGCAGGTGATGCGGTTGCCGGTCCAGTTGTGGAAGTATTCGTGGGCGACCACGGCCTCGATCCGCTCATAGTCGGCGTCGGTCGCGGTCTGCGGATCGGCCAGCAGCAGGGAGCTGTTGAAGATGTTCAGCCCCTTGTTCTCCATGGCCCCGAAATTGAAGTCGCGCACGGCGACGATCATGAAGAGGTCCAGGTCGTATTCGCGGCCGAACGCCTCCTCGTCCCACCTCATCGCGCGCTTGAGGCTGTCCAGAGCATAGGTCGCGCGCGAGGCCTGGCCGGGATCGACGAAGATCTTCAAAGCCACCTCGCGACCGCTCATCGTCACGAAGCTGTCGGCCACGACGTCCAGGTCGCCCGCCACCAGGGCGAACAGGTACGAGGGCTTGGGGAAGGGGTCGACCCACTCGGCGAAGTGTCGCGAGCCTTCCAGCGCGCCCTGGTCCACCAGGTTGCCGTTGCTCAGCAGGTGCGGCAGGCCGCCGTCGGCCTCGATGCGCACGCTGAAGCGGCTCAGCACGTCGGGACGGTCGGGGAAGTAGGTGATGGTCCGGAAGCCCTCGGCCTCGCATTGCGTGCAGAAGCGGCCGCCGGACATGTAGAGGCCGGTCAGGGCCTTGTTGGCCAGCGGATCGATCTCGACCTCGGTAGTGAGGACGAACTGGTCCGGGACTTCGTGGACGGTCAGATGCTCCGCGTCGGCGACGTACTGATTGGCGCTCAGCGCCTGTCCGTCGATGGCGACCGACAGCAGCTTCAGGCGCTCGCCGTTCAGCGTCAGCGGCTCGCCGGCGGCGCCGATCCGGCGCACGGCCAGTTCGGCCCGGACGCGTGTCGCGGACGGATGTAAGTCGAAGACCAGCCGCGTGGTCTCGATCGCGAACGGGAAGGGGCTGTAATCGGCCAGCCGGATCGGCTGAGGCGTGTCGGTGAGCATGGCCTTTAGCTAAGCCCGCCTGACCGTTTGCGCCAGCGCCGGGCGCAATTACTTGGGGCGACCCCGCAGGAAATTCGTCGGAACGACGCTGTCCGAGGAGTCTTGCGCAGGCTTGGGCGCGGCGCGCGGCGGCGCCGGCGTAAAGGCTTGGGCGCGCGGGCGAAGGTTCAGCTCGCGTTCGAGCGCGGCCATGCGCTCTGAAAGCGACGGAGCCTTGAAGTCCTGAGGCGTGGGCGGGGGTGTAACCGGTGTCACCGGCGGCGCGGGCGGCGGCGGAGTTTCGGCGGCGGCGGGCGTGGATTTTAGCTTGGCGAGGGCCGCGTCGTCGCCGTGCAAATCTCTCAATTGCAGTTCAAGGGCCGCCGCGCGGCGGGCCAGGCCGCGCAACACCTCGGGCGTCGCCGCGTCGTTGGCGATCAGGGTGATCAGGTCCTGGATCAGGGCGCGCATCTTCGGCGCGGCGGCGATCATCCGGGCCTGGGACTCGATGCGGGCGGGATCGCGGTCGTATTCCGATCGCGGCACGCGCCATCCGCCCCAATCCTGGGGATCGGTATACACGATCGGGTATGTGCCGGGGATCGGATGTCGCGGGGTCTCGTCGCGGTCCCGCCAGCGGTTGGGGCCGCGCGCCACGCGCCAGTTCTCCTGACTTGGCGGTTCGGGGGCGTCTCGGGGATCGGCGGTCAGTTCGAACGCATGAAACATTCGGCCGAGGCCGACGTCGTAAGTCACGCGAACCGGTTCAGTCAAACCACCGACCCATGCGGGTACGACGCGTTCGACGGTCGCCCACGCGCCGACGCTATCTACCCATACTCGCTGGTTTTTCTTGAATTGAGCCTTGGCCATGGCTTTTGGAGAATCGCGTTCTGCGAGCATGGCTTATCGATGCGCATACTGTAAGAGCAAATATTGCCCCCAATAGCGCGAGTGGCTCAACCTTTGGTGCATTTATACAACCGTATAACGACTTATTTAACCTTGGCGAGCTGAGTTCTCGCGCTCGTTTGTTGTCCAAGGCGCGCGATGGGCGGCCCTCAAACCTGCGTACCGCAGCTTCTAAGGCGGACGTGGGCCCCGCCGGCGGACGCTTCCAGCGGCGCCAGTTGACAGTCATGGCCGAAGTAACGGCCAAGTCGTTCGAGTTGGATGACGGGGGCTTGTCGGAATGGAAGATCAACTGGGGCTTGAGGTCGGGCGCGAGCGGGTGCTGCATCCTGGACCTCTGCGCTGGCTGCGCGCCTTCGGCTGGATGGCGGCGCTCTTCGTGATCTTCACGATCGTCTATGCCGGCGCCCAGGCCGTCGGAAATCCCCTGTTCCAACGGGGCGGTCGCGCGCTTGAGGTGCTGGAAGTCACGGCCATCTGCCTCGCGGGGCTTGGCCTCTATGCGCTGATCGTCCGGCTCGCCGAGGGGCGTTGGTCCGAGGAGTTGAGCCTGAAGCCGGCGCTTCCGGATCTGGTTCTGGGTCTGCTGATCGGCGCGCTGATGCTGAGCGCCGCGGTCGGCGGCCTGTATGTTCTGGGCGTCTACGAGATCAGCGGTCCGCGCGCGGCCTCGCCCTGGGGCACGATCGCCATGGCGGTCGAGTCCGGTGTGATGGAGGAGCTGCTGATGCGCGCGATCGTTCTGCGTCTGCTGATGCGGGCCTTCGGGATCTGGCCGGCCTTGGCGCTGCAGGCTCTGCTGTTCGGCGCGCTGCACCTGGCCAATCCGAACGCCACCCTGACCGCGGCCGTCGCCATCGCCATCGAGGCTGGCCTGATGCTGGCGGGCTTCTACTTGCTGACGGGGCGCCTATGGATGTCGATCGGCGTCCACGCGGCCTGGAACTTCACCCAGGGGTGGATCTGGGGCGCGTCGGTGTCGGGCATTCCGGTCAAGGAAAGCTGGCTGGTCAGTACGCCCAAGGCGGGCGCGCCGGAGTTCCTCAGCGGCGGGGCTTTCGGACCCGAAGCGTCGCTGCCGGCGATGGTGGTCGGGACCTCGGTCGCCGTCGTGGTGCTGTGGATGGCGTGGCGCAAAGGCATGTTCCAGGCGCGCCCGGACGCGGCGCCGGAGGCCTCCGTCGCGGCCTGAATTTCTTGACGCCGGGGCAGGCTTTCCCTTCGCGTGAACGTCGTTCAGTGTGCTCCCGAGGCCGGCCGAAAGAGCCCGGTCCAGGGAGGATCCAGTGGATTTCGACTATTCGGACGACCAGAAGTTCCTGAAGGACGAGGCGCGTAAATTCCTCGCCGCCCATTGCGACGTCGCGGTGGTGCGCGGGGTGCTCGACAACGCCGAGCGCGCCTTTGACGAGAAGCTGTGGAAGGGCGTGGCCGAGCAGGGCTGGCTGGGCGCCTGCATTCCTGAAGAGTTCGGCGGCCTGGGTCTGGGACGCGTCGAGCTCTGCGCCATCGCCGAGGAGCTGGGCCGCGCCGTCGCGCCGATCCCGTTCGCCTCGACCGTCTATGTCCTGGCCGAAGGGATCATGGCGTTCGGCTCCGACGCTCTGAAAGCTTCGATCCTGCCGCGCGTCGCCGCCGGCGAACTGATCGGCTGCCTCGCAACCTCGGAAGGGCCGGGCGTGGTCGGTCCCACCAGCCTGCAGTGCCGCGTCGAGGGGGGTAAGCTCACGGGGACCAAGATCCCGGTCACCGACGGCGACGTCGCCGGCGTCGCCCTGGTGCTGGCCAGCGAGGGCGGTCGTCCGGGCTTGTTCCTGGTCGACCTGACCGGCGCGGGCGTGACCCGCGAGACGCTGAAGAGCCTCGATCCCACTCGCAGCGTCGCCAAGCTGACCTTCGCCGGCGTAGTCGCTGAGCGGGTGGGCGACGCGGGCGCGGGCTTCGAGATCGTCCAGGCGATCCTGGATCGCGCCGCCGTCCTGCTGGCCTTCGAGCAACTGGGCGGCGCCGATCGCTGCCTGGAGATGGCCCGCGAATACGCCCTGGGCCGCTACGCCTTCGGCCGCGTGATCGCCGGCTACCAGGCGATCAAGCACAAGCTGGCCGACATGTACGTCAAGAACGAGGTCGCCCGCTCCAACGCCTATTACGGCGCCTGGGCGCTGAACGACGACGCGCCGGAGCTGCCGATCGCGGCGTCGGCCGCGCGGATCGCCGCCTCGGAGGCCTTCTGGTTCGCCAGCAAGGAGAACATCCAGGTGCACGGCGGCATGGGCTTCACCTGGGACGTCGACTGCCACCTCTACTACCGCCGCTCGCGGCAGCTCAGCCTGGTGGCCGGCGCGCCCAAGGTCTGGAAGGAACGGCTGGTCAGCCAGCTCGAACAGAAGAACGCCGCTTAAGGCTCAAGGGAGGAACAGGATCATGGATTTCAACGACTCCCCGGAAGAAGCCGCCTACCGCGAAAAGGCCCGCGCCTGGCTCGCCGAGCACGCCGCCGCCCACCGCGCCAAGTGGGGCGAGCTGAAACCCAACACGCCCGAGCATATGGCCGCCGCCAAGGACTGGCAGGCGACCAAGGCCTCGGCCGGCTACGCCTGCATCACCTGGCCCGCGGCCATCGGCGGGGGCGGCGGCACGCCGATTCAGTCGGTGATCTTCGGCCAGGAAGAGACCAAGGCCGGCCTCGGCTACGGCTACTTCACGATCGGCCTGGGCATGTGCGTGCCGACGGTCATGGCCTTCGCCGACGGCGAGACCAAGAAGCGCTTCGTCGGTCCGGCCGTGCGCGGCGAGGAGATCTGGTGCCAGCTGTTCTCGGAGCCCGCCGGCGGCTCTGACGTCGCGGCGCTGCGGACTCGCGCGGTCAAGGACGGCGACGAGTGGGTGATCAACGGCCAGAAGGTCTGGACCACCGGCGCGCACTATTGCGACTACGGCATCCTCTTGACCCGTACTGACCCCGACGTGCCCAAGCACAAGGGTCTGACCATGTTCTGGATCGACATGCGCGACGCCGCGGTCGAGTGCCGTCCGATCCACCAGATGTCGGGCGGTCGCGAGTTCAACGAGGTCTATTTCACCGACCTGCGCGTCAAGGACAGCCAGCGCCTGGGCGAGGTCGGCGACGGCTGGAAGGTGGCCCTGGTCACCCTGATGAACGAGCGCCTGGCGGTCGGCGGTTCGGCCGGCCCGAACTATCGCGAGATCATGAAGCTGGCGCGCGAGCTGTCGGGCGTCGCCGGTCCGGCGCTGAAGGACCAGGGCTTCCGCGACAAGCTGGCCGACTGGTACGTCCAGTCCGAAGGCCTGAAGTTCACCCGCTTCCGCACCATGACCGCCCTGTCGCGCGGCCAGACGCCAGGGCCGGAAAGCTCGATCGGCAAGATCATCTCGGCCAACCAGCTGCAGGATCTGGCCAACACCGCCGTCGAGATGGAGGACCAGTACGGCATCCTCGTCGATCCCGACCAGGCCCCGGCCGAGGCGGCGTTCCAGCAGAGCCTGATGTGGGCCCCGGGGCTGCGCATCGCCGGCGGCACGGACGAGATCCTGAAGAACATCATCGCCGAACGGGTCCTGGGCCTGCCGGGTGATGTCCGCGTCGACAAGGACGTGGCGTTCAAGGACATGCCGACGGGGCGATAAGCCCCGTCAGTGCGATGTCACATCGCGGGCGGCCTTCGTCAGCTGGACGAATTCCGCCCGCAGGCCATCCGGGTCTTCGCCGCGTGCGCCTTGCGCCAGGGCGGTGATCTCCGGCCAGCCGAAGCCCGCGTCGAGCCAGGGATCGCCGCGCAGCTTCTGGCCATAGGCGGCCACCGCGATGGCGAAGCGCGTGGCCTCCGGCGCCGCCGCCAGCGTGGCGTAGGAATCCGACTTGCCGATGGGCCGCTCCAGCCGTTGCGAGACCGTTCCGCCCGGCTGCTTCCAGCGCACCTTCAGGAAGGCCAGCTCGCCCGAGGTCTGGGGCTCGGGGGGCGGAGGGCTTGCGCCATAGCGCAGCGGATCGGACGACGGGCGCGCGCCCACGGGGGTGATTTCGTACAGCGCCGTCACGGACGCGCCCGCCCCGACCTCGCCGGCGTCAACCTGGTCGTTATTGAAGTCCTCGCGGTTCAGAAGCCGCGTCTCGTAGCCGATCAGCCGATATTCGCTGACCGTGCGCGGATTGAACTCGACCTGAATCTTTACGTCGTCGGCGATCGGGAAGAGGCTGCTCTCGAAGTCGTCGCGCAGCAGCTTCCTTGCCTCGTTCAGGGTGTCGACATAGGCCGCGACGCCGTTTCCGTTCTGCGCCAGCGCCTGCATCATGGTGTCGTTGTAGTTGCCTCGGCCAAAGCCATAGACCGATAGATAGACGCCGCTCTTGCGCTGGTCGGCGACGTAATCCTTCAGTCGCGAAGGCTCGGCGATGCCGACGTTGAAGTCGCCGTCGGTGAGCAGGATCACCCGGTTCACGGCCTTCTTGTCGAAGTTCTGCTTGGCCAGGGCGTAGGCCAGTTCCAGGCCTTCACCGCCCGCCGTCGAGCCGCCGGCCTTCAGCGCGGCCAGGGCGCAACGCATCTTGAGCTTGGAGCGACCGCTGGTCGGCGCCAGCACGGCCCCCGCCGAGCCGGCGTAGGCGACGATGGCGACCCGGTCCTGCGGGCGCAACTGGTCGATCAGGATGTTCAGCGCCTTCCGGGCCAGGGGCAGGCGATCGGGCTCCATCATCGAGCCCGACGTGTCGACCAGGAAGACCAGGTTCAGCGGGGGCGCTTCGCCGCGCGGGGCGGCGTAGCCCTGCAGCCCTATGTGCAGAATCTGGCGCTGGCTCGACCAGGGCGAAGGCGTGACGGCGATGGTGGGGCGAAAGGGCGTTTCGGCGCTGCTTGGGCGCGGATAGCCATAGTCGAAGTAGTTCACCAATTCCTCGACCCGGATGGAGTCGCGCGGCGGGACCGAGCCCTCGTTGAGGAAGCGGCGCGTATTGGCGTAGGCGGCCGTATCGACGTCGATCGAGAAGGTCGAGACCGGCTCTTCCGCCACGCGCTTGACCGGATTGGCGGCGGCGCCGGGATAGCGCTCGGTGTCGAGCGTCGGCCGCCCATCCGCGCCTTGCGCCGGCGGGATCGGCAGGGGCGGTGGCGGGGTTGGCGGGGCGACCGGCGCGGCATAGGCCAGCAACGGGGGCGGGCCATTCTTTCGGCCGGCGAGCCTTTTGGAGCTCGCGGTGATGGGCTCACCGGACTCGTCGGTCATCGTCAGCCCCAAGGCCGCGCACGCCTCTGGCGTGACAGCGCCGTCGCCGGGGCGGGGCAGGGCCGAAACCGGCGTCGGACCAGCCATCAAAAGGCAAAGCAAGCCAACGCCCGCGCGTTGAAAGGTCCTATGGCTCAAGATGGCTCTCCCCGCTTCCGCCCCTTCGTAATGACGAATGTAATAAGGCGAAAGCTTGACGATGGGTTGTCTATCGCTGTCGCGACAGCCGTTACGGGCTAAGGCGCGATCGTCTTGAGCATCGTCGGCGGCTTGCGGTGGCGGGTCGCCTGTTCGTAAGCGTAACCGAGGTTCAGCAGCAGCTTCTCGCTCCAGGCCGGGCCGATGAAGGACAGGCCCACCGGCAGGCCGGTGACGTCGCCCATCGGCACGGTCAGGTGCGGATAGCCAGCCACCGCGGGCAAGGTGGTGGCCGAGCCGCCGTAATTGTCGCCGTTCAGCGGGTCGATGGTCCAGGCGGGGCCGGTGGTCGGAGCGACGATGGCGACGGCGCCCGTGTCCTTCAGGATCTTGTCGATCCCTTCGGGCCCGGCCATCCGCTTGGAGTCCGCCAGCGCCTTCAGGTAGTCGGGATCGCTCAGGCCCTTGGTCTTCTCGGCCTTCTCGAAGGTCTCCTGACCGAACCACTCGAATTCCTTGGGCGTCGCCTTGTTGAAGGCGATCAGGTCGGCCAGCGTGCGGCTGGGGACCTTCTTCGGGTCGGTGGAAGCCAGGTAGCTGGCCATATCGGCTTTCAGCTCGGTGTAGAGCACCACGCCCTCGGCCTTGCCGATCGGGCCTTCGTCGAACTCCTTCACATCGACAAGCGTCGCGCCCTGGGCCTGGAGCTCTTTCAAGGCCCGCTCGAACACCGCGTCGGTCTTGGGCGAGTAGCCGGTGTAGAACCGGGCCACGGCCAGCGTCACGCCCTTCAGCGCGTCCTTCGAGAGGCCCTTGGCGTAATCGGTCTTGCGGGCGTCGGCGTCCCTGGTGGCCGGGTCGGCGGGATCGGAGCCGGCGATAATGGTCAGCACCTTGGCCGCGTCCTCGACCGTGGTGGTCATCGGGCCGGCGGTGTCCTGGCTGTGGCTGATCGGCACGATGTGGGTGCGCGAGACGAGGCCGACCGTCGGCTTCAAACCGACCAGGCCGTTGATCGCCGCCGGGCACGTGATCGAGCCGTCCGTCTCGGTGCCGATGGCCAGGGGCGCGAGGCCCGCCGCGACCGCCGCGCCGGAGCCGCTGGACGAGCCACAGGCGCTGCGGTCCAGGACGTAGGGATTGCGGACCGTGCCGCCCACGGCGCTCCAGCCACTGATCGACTTGCTGGAGCGGATGTTGGCCCACTCCGAAAGGTTGGCCTTGCCCAGCATGACCAGACCCGCGTCGCGCAGGCGCTTGGCGATCGGCGCGTCGCGGCCGGTGACATTGTCCTTCAGCGCCAGCGAGCCGGCGGTGGTCGGCAGGGGATCGGCGCTTTCGATATTGTCCTTCAGCAGGATCGGGACGCCATGGAGCGCCGAGCGGACCTTGCCGGCCTTGCGCTCGGCGTCCAGCGCCTTGGCCTCGGCCATCGCGTTGGGGTTTGTGGCGATCACCGCATGCAGCGTGGGGTTCTTGGCCTGGATCGCCGCTAGCGCCGCCTTGGTCGCGTCCTCCGCCGGCTGGGCGTGGGCGGTTCCGGCGAGCAGGGCCAGGGCGGCCGCGCCGGCCAGGCAGGCGATCTTGGTCATGGACGTTTCCCCTCACGCGGGCCGCGACTCCGGCGGCCAGGCGGCGAGCATGAGGTCAAAATTCCGAACACGCCAAGAGCCTAGCTCGCCAGGCTAGACGAACACCGCAACATTCTGCCGCGCCAGGATCAGCGGGCGGCCCTTGGCGTCCCACAGATGCATCTCCTGGGTCGAGTAGCCATGGCCGATGGTCTCGGCGCGGCTCCGCAGCAGGCGCCAGCCATCGTCGTTCTGATCCGGCAGGCCGACCACGTCCAGCGACCAGGTCATGGTCGAGACCGGGCCGAATTTGCGGAACAAGGTCATGGCCGGCGGGGGCGGGGCGTCGCCCAAGGCGATCAGCGCCGACAGCGAGGTGGCGGCGGGATCCCGGTGGCGGATCCACAGCAGGTACTCCGGCGGCTCGCCCGAACCTGGCCGCCCGCCGCCCGCCACGCGGAAATCGAACTGCCGCACGAAGCTGGGCGCCATGCTGGCGTCGCCCTTGTGGAACGGCTCGCACTGGTCGGGCGGCGCCACGGCGGGGCAGGGGACTTCCTCGTAGGACAGGTGCGACTCGCGGGCCGCGCCGAAGGTCAGGGTCGCGTGAGTAGCCACGCCCTGTTCGCCCACCAGGTCGACGCCTGCGAACAGGGTCGACTTGCCCTGGCGAAGGGGCCTCACATCGATCGACAGCTCACCCGAGGCCGGGCCGACGAAGGCGAACTGGGCCGAGCGCAGCGGCGGCGCGTCGGGAAAGGCGCGCTGGGCCGCCTCGACGCACAGCGCGGCCGACAGCCCGCCATAGGTGGTTCGGCCTTGCTTCCAATCGTCGGGGACGTGGGCGGCGTAGCCCGTCTCGGTGGCGGCTATGCCGGCGAGCAACTCGGTGTAGGAGGTCATGGCGCGAAAGTTCGTTTTCTTTCGCTACGGAAGTCAAG
>JAYRLX010000082.1:0-11836 GCA_041905125.1 Caulobacter sp.
GGCGTCCTCGGCGGTGTAGGCCAGCTCGAACTGGTCGGGGTGGGCGGCGACCATCTCGCGGATCTCGGTCGCGCGGTTCAGGGCGAAGTCGCGGGCCTTGCGATAGCCCTCGGCGGTCAGGTCGCCCTGGCCGGTGTAGATCACGAAGAAGCCGCCATCCAGGCCGCCGGCCTTCATACGGGGAAGGTCGACCTGGGTGCCGTCCTCGGTCACCGCGTGCTTGTCCAGCATCGACCAGCCGGGGCGCGAGAAGTGCTCAGGCGTATCGAGGTGGGTGTCGAGGATCAGGAAGCTGTCGTGCAGCGTCTTGATAGCCTTCGGGACATCTCCGGGCTTTTCCATGGACTTCTTGTCGGCCGCCCAGGCGCCATGAGAGGCGGCGACGCTCGAAAGCAGGGCGGCCGAGCCGAGCAGGACGGTAAGCAGGCGACGCATGGGAGCACTCCGGAGCAATTTCGCCGGTGAGGCTCACGGCTCGGCTTGCGCCCGTCAACCCATCTTACGGCTTCACATCAATCCCAGCGCCTTGAAGCTGGCCACGCCCTCGCGACCGACCACCAAGTGATCATGCACGGCGATCTTCAGGGCTTTTCCGGCCTCGACGATCTGCTTGGTCATGTCGATGTCGGGGCGGGACGGGGTCGGGTCGCCCGACGGGTGGTTGTGGAGCAACCGTGGGGTTCTTATAAATAATTGAAATCTGTAGAATAATTGAATTGTCCCGTTGCTGATGGGGACGTTGCTCGGGGACGTTGCGGCTGTGACCCCTGACCCGGCATTGAGGCGTCCATGATCATACAGGCGTCCTCACGTTCGGTCATCCTCCGGCTCGGGCGACGCTTCTAGCGCCAGCGTGTGGCCTCCGATGGGAGGCGACCTTAAGACGGATGTTATAGCCGATCCGGGGTCCCACGAATGATAAAGACATCGCTTGTCTACGTTGCCGCCGCGTTCGCCGAGATCGCCGGTTGCTTCAGTTTTTGGGCGTGGCTCCGCGACGGTAAGCCAATCTGGTGGCTGGGACCGGGCCTGATATCGTTGGCGCTCTTTGCGTGGTTGCTGACTCTGGTCGATAGCGCGGCCGCTGGCCGCGCTTACGCAGCCTACGGCGGCGTCTACATCATCGCCTCGCTTTGTTGGCTCTGGCGGGTCGAAGGCGTGCGGCCCGATCGCTGGGACATGCTCGGCGCGGGCCTCTGCTTGGCGGGGGCGGCGGTGATCATGCTCGGACGCCGGCTTGGAAGCTGACGCGGCCCGCCGCCAGCTTCCTCATCCCGCCAGGGCCTCGATCACCCGGCAATCAGCGGCCCGCCCGTCGCAGGTGGCCTGGACCAGCCGGCGTAGCTCGCCGCGCAATGTCTCCAACTGGGCGATTTTGGCCTCGACGTCGTCAAGCTGACGGGCCGCCAGGGCGTTGGCCTCGCCGCAGGGGCGTTCGGGGTTGTCGGAAAGATCAAGAAGATTGCGGATCGCCTCGACCGAGAAGCCGAGCTGACGCGCGTGGCGGATAAAGGCCAGGCGGCGGACGGTGGCGGCGTCATAGACCCGGCGGTCGTTGGCGGCGCGGATCGGCTGCGGCAGCAGGCCAATCTCCTCGTAGAAGCGGATCGTCGGGACCTTGACGTCCGAGGCCTTGGCCAGCTGGCCGATCGATAGGGTCATGATTTTCCTCGCGTGAGGCAAATAGGCCCTTGATCCTCTAGTGGCTAGAGGATGCATGAGTGGCGTTATGAGCGACTCTTGTTCCAGCAAGCCGGCCGCCTCGGGCTGCGGTTGCGGCGCCGCGGTGAAGTTCGACGGCGCGACCCCGGCCTATCGTCGCGCCCTGGCGTGGGTGATCGCGATCAATCTCGCCGGTTTCGTCGTGGTGCTGATCGGCGGCCTGATCCAGGGTTCGGCCTCCTTGTCGGCCAATGCGCTCGACTTCCTGGCCGACAGCGCCACCTACGCCATCAGCCTGTGGGCCATCGGCAAGTCGGTGAGCGTTCGCACCGGCGCGGCTCTGTTCAAGGGTTTCAGCCTCGGCGCGGTCGCGCTGTCCGTCGCAGGCTTCGCCGGCTGGCGGGCCTGGAGCGGGGCTGCGCCCTCCGGCGAGGCGATCTCGGCTCTGGGGCTGTTTGGCGCCCTGGCCAATCTGGCCGCCGCCGGCCTGCTGGTCCGCTATCGCGACGGCGACGCCAATGTCCGCTCCGTCTGGCTCTGCACCCGCAACGACCTGATCCAGTGCCTGGCCGTCGCCGCCACCGGCGTCATGGTCTGGCTGACCGGTTCGCGCTGGCCCGACCTGATCGTCGGCGTGGCGCTGGCCGGGATCTTCCTGAGCTCGGCCTACCAGATCATTCGCCAAGCCCGCGCCGAACACCGCGCCGAACTCGCCACCGCCTGATATGCTGAAGCTCTTGCCCACGCGCCGTTTCGCGCTCATGGATTGATAATGATTACTGGTCTCAAGGGGCGTCTGGCCTCGATCGTGGGCGGGCTGCTGGCGGTCCTGATGTTTGCGGCGGCGCCGATGGCGCACGCCCAGGAGGCGACGTCCTCGCAGACGGCCTGGCGGCTGCTGGACTACCTGTCGGTCGACTACGCCGGCGCGGTCAAGGACGGCAAGGTCATCAGTCCTTCCGAATATGCCGAGATGAACGAGTTCGCCGGCCAGGTGCGTGAGCGCATCGCCGGCCTGCCCGCCACCAAGGCCCAGCCGGACCTCTTGGCCAAGGCCGAGAGCCTGCAGGCGACGATCGCCGCCAAGCAGGAACCGGCCGTGGTCTCGGCCAAGGCCCACGCCCTGGCCAATGATCTGCTGGCCGCCTATCCCACGCCCCTGGCCCCGCAGCGGGCGCCGGACCTGGCCCGCGGCGCCGCGCTCTATGCCGAAAACTGCGCGGCCTGCCACGGGGAGACCGGCAAGGCCGACGGACCCAACGCGGCGGGCCTGGACCCGCCGCCGATCGCCTTCGCCAACGCCGAGCGCGCCCGTCAGCGCAGCGTCTTTGGCCTCTACCAGGTGATCCAGCAGGGCCTGGACGGCACGGCCATGGCCAGCTACGCCAATCTGCCGTCGGACGACCGCTGGGACCTGGCCTTCTATGTCGGGCGCTTCGCCTTCAGCGACGCCGAGGCCGCCGCCGGCGAAAAGCTCTGGAACGAGGACGCCGCCGTCCGGGCGCGCTTCCCCGATCTGCAAACCCTGACCCAGACCACGCCCGCGGCGCTGGCGACCGCCGTCGGCGAGACCAAGGCCCACGCCCTGACCGCCTATCTGCGTCGCCATCCCGAGGTCGTCACCCGCACTGGTGGCGGCTCGTTGGACGTCGCCCGCCAGAAGCTGGCCGACAGCCTCAAGGCCTACGAGGCCGGCGATCGCAAGGCCGCGGCCGACCTGGCCCTGGCGGCCTATCTCGACGGCTTCGAGCCGGTGGAGCCGACGCTGGGCGCGCGCGATCCGGCCCTGATGCGCCGGATCGAAGGGGCGATGGGCGACGTGCGCGGGGCGATCGGCAAGGCCGCGCCGGCCAGCGAGGTCCGCGCCCAAATCGAACGGCTCGACGCCCTGTTCGCCGCCGCCGGCCGGGCGCTCGCGCCAGAGAAAGCCAGCAGCCTCTCCAGCTTCGCCGGCGCTTTCACCATCCTGCTGCGCGAGGGCCTGGAGGCGCTGCTGATCGTGGTCGCCATGATCGCCTTCTTGCGCAAGGCCGAGCGGACCGACGTGCTGCCGTACGTCCATGGCGGTTGGATCGCGGCCCTGGCGGCCGGCGGCCTGACCTGGGCGGCGGCGACCTTCTTCATCTCGATCAGCGGCGCCAGCCGCGAGCTGACCGAAGGCTTCGGCTCGGTGATCGCCGCGGCGGTGCTGATCTCGGTGGGGCTGTGGATGCACGGCAAGGCCCAGGCCGACGCCTGGCAAGTCTACATCCGCGAGAAGCTCTCGCACGCCCTTTCCAAGCAATCGGCCTGGTTCCTGTTCCTGCTGGCCTTCATCGTCGTCTATCGCGAGGTCTTCGAGACCATCCTCTTCCTGACGGCGCTGTGGACCCAGGGCGGGGCGGGCGCGGTGCTGGCCGGTGTCGGCTGCGCCATCGTCGTCCTGGCCGCCATCGCCTGGGCCATGCTGCGGTTTTCCAAGCGCCTGCCGATCGGCAAGTTCTTCGAGTACAGCGCCATCCTGATGGCGGTCCTGGCGGTCGTCCTGGCCGGCAAGGGCGTGGCCGCCTTGCAGGAGGCGGGTCTCCTCGACCTGCATCCGCTGGCCCTGCCGCGCGTCGAGCTGCTGGGCTTCTTCCCGACGATCGAGGGCGTCGCCGCCCAGGCCCTGACCCTGGCCATCCTGGTCGGCGGCTTCTGGTGGTCGCGGCGGGCGGGCAGCGCCGTGGCGAAGACCAGCGGCGAAGCGTGATCTTGTAACGCATTTCCATTGGCCAGCCTGAAAGGTATAGAGCCAGTCATGGTAGGGACGGCGTTCCGAAATCGGCCTTTCGGCATGATCGCCAGCACCGGACGCTCGCGTCTCCGGAGCGGCCCCGTCGCCGCGCCGTTCTCCGGTCTTCGACGTGGCCTGAGCTGTGCTCTCTTCGGTGGCCTGTCCATATCGTTCCGCCAGTTGCTGACGGCGGTCGTTGTTTTGGCGTTCGTTTTCGGGACGATCGCGTCTAGCCCAGCCGCACATCGGTGGCTTGAGGGCGAACCGGCGACCAGCGTGCAAGCGGTCGACGGCCTTGCAAAGACGCCCACCGATCACAAGGCGCCCCAGAAGAAAGACGTCGCAGGCCTCTGTACGGGTCACTGTGTCGCCCACACCCTGACGCTTCCCGCCTTCTCCGCCCTGGCGATCGTCCCGTTCGTTCATCGCGCGGTGTGGTCTGTGTTCCAGGATCCCTGGCTGCAGGTGTCGCGTCCCGCCCTCTTGGACCGCCCGCCCAGAGTCTGATGCGTTATCGGCGCCCCTGAACAGCGCGCCAAACTGCATCCGAAACTCTGGGGATTTTAAACTTCATGACTTTTATCATGCGTGGACGGCTGCGATACGCGGCCGTAAGCGCGGCTGCGATCTTGGGCGCGTTGGCGTCCGGACGTGGCGCGGCGGCCGATCCGGCTCCGCCTTTCAAAGACCTGTTGGCGCAAGCCCAGGCTAACGCACCGCGCCTCGCCGAGGCCGCCGCTTCAGTGCGCCAGGCCGAAGGTTTAGCGCGGCAAGCCGCTGCTCGTCCCAATCCCACTGCGGATATTGGGGTCGAGAACTTCAGTGGCAGCGGGGTCTACAGCGGCTCCAACAACGCTGAGACCACCTTCTCGCTGAGCCAGCCTCTGGAACTGGGCGGCAAGCGCGGGGCGCGTATCGCGGCGGGTCGAGCCGGCTTGGACGCGGCGCGGGCGCGCCTTGCTCAATCACAGGCTGACTACGCCTTCGCCTTGGCCGATGCCTACGCCCAGGCCGAAGCCGCCGAACGTCGCGTGACCTTGGCGCAGGAGGCGGTGACGCTGTCGGATGAGACCGTCCGCGCCTCGCGCGCCCTGGTTGACGCCGGCAAGGAAGCCGAGCTTCGCAGCCTGCAGGCCCAAGCCGCTCTCACGGCGGCGCGCGCCTCGCTCGACGAAGCGCGCGCCGAGCGGGCGGGAGCCTTCTCGCGCTTGACGGCGCTGGCCGGCTCAGCGGCGCCATTCACCTCGTTGACCGACAGTTTGCTGAGCGGCTCCAAGGCCACATCCCAACAGCGGGATATCGATGTTCTGGCCACGCCCGCCGTCCTGGCGGCGCAGGCCGAACGGGAGGCTGCGGCGCGGCGCGTCCGGATAGAGAAAATTCGCGCGGTGCCCGATGTGACGGTCTCGGCAGGCGTTCGGCGGTTCAGTGGCGATGACTCCACCGCGCTGGTGGCGGGGCTTTCGATCCCGATCCCGGTGTTCGACCAGAACCGCGGCAACATTACCGCCGCGCAAGGCGAACTTCAGGCCGCCGAAGCCCGGCTCAACGCCGCCCGCTTCGACGCAGAAGCCGACATCCGCACCGCCCTGTTCCAGATCGACGCGGCCCAGACGCGGGTGAGCGCCGCAACGGAGGGCGAAACGACGGCGGCCGAGGCCTACCGGCTGACACGTATCGCCTATGAGGCGGGCAAGTCGCCGCTCGTCGAACTCATTAACGCACGCCGGTCTTTGGCCGAAGCGCGCGCCCAAACCATCGAAGCCCAGCTGGCGCGTCTTCGCGCCGAAGCGGGCCTGGCGCGCCTGCAAGGCCGCCCCTTCGGAGATCGTTGATGCCTCGCAATACCACGTCCACAAACCGGCAATGGCTGATGGCCGGCGCGGCCTTAGCTGTTGTCGCCGTCGTCGCCTTCTCGGCGGGCAAGTTCACGGGCGGCAAGCCCGCCACTTCTGAGGTTCCAGCCGCCGCGCCCGCTGAAGCTGCTCATGCCGCCGACACCCTGACTATGGGGCAGGAGCGGATCATCGCGTCCGGTGTCCAACTGCAGACTGTCACGACCGGCGGCCTTGCCTCCGAGGTCGTCGCCCAGGCCACGGTCGAGGCCGAACCGACCGGACAGGCAGTGTTGACAGCCCGGGCCGCCGGCTCAATCACGCAAATCACCAAGCGCCTCGGCGACCCGGTCCGGGCCGGCGAGACGCTCGCCCTGGTCTCCAGCCGGGATGCGGCCCAAATCTCGGCCGATCGTAGCGTGGCGACCGCCAAGGCCGATCTAGCACGAAAGGTCCTGGCTCGGGAGAAACGGCTTTACGAACAGAAAGTCAGTCCGCGACAGGACTATGAGACAGCCCAATCTGAATTGGTGGTCGCAGAGGCCGAGGCTCGACGGGCGGCCACTGCCGCCGGCGCCTCCGGAGTGTCCCGCGATGGTCGCTATGTGGCGGTCACCAGCCCAATCTCGGGGCGTGTAACATCAATGGCCGCAAGCCTCGGCGCCTTCGTCCAACCCGAGACCGAGCTATTCCGCATCTCCGATCCCGCCAAGATCCAGGTGGAGGCGGCTGTCACCGCCAATGACGCGCGCCGCATCCAGCCGGGCGACCAGGCGGTGATCGAGACCAATAGTGGTGAGACCCGCACGGCGATTGTTCGGGCCGTGACGCCGGGCGTCAGCGAAGAGACTCGGTCGGCCACCGTGGTCCTGACTCTGACGGGCGGTGCGGGCGCGCTGCAGCCTGGGCAATTGGTCCGCGCGCGCATCACCTCACGCCAATCGACCTCCAGCGGCATCGTCGTGTCCGAGGAGGCTGTGCAGACGGTGGAAGGGCGCGACGTGGTCTTCGTGCGCACCAAAACCGGCTTCAAGGTCCAGCCGGTGACGGTCGGCCAGCGCAGCGCCGGGCGTGTGGTCATCGCGCAAGGCTTGAGGGGGGGGGAGACGCTCGCGGTCAAGAACGCCTTCTTGTTGAAGGCCGAGCTCGGCAAGAGCGCAGAAGAAGAATGATCCCCTCACCCAAATCCGGAGACACGCCGAAATGATCGGTCGCATTCTCTCTATGTCGGTGAAGGGGCGCTGGTACGTCCTTCTCGTCACCGTTCTCATCGCCGCGTTCGGGGCGTGGCAGCTGACCAAGCTGCCGATCGACGCGGTTCCCGACATCACCAACAAGCAGGTGCAAATCAACACCGTGGCCGGCGCGCTGTCGCCGATCGAGATCGAAAAGCGGGTGACCTTTCCCGTCGAGACGGCCCTGGCCGGCATTCCGGGGCTGGAGACCACGCGCTCGATTTCGCGCAACGGATTCTCTCAGGTTTCGGCGATCTTCTCCGAAAGCACGGACCTCTATTTCGCCCGCCAACAGGTGGCCGAGCGCCTGACCCAGGCGCGAGACACCCTGCCAGCCTCTGTGCAGCCGCAGATCGGGCCGGTCACCACCGGCCTGGGCGAAGTCTTCATGTACTCGGTGGAGTTCACAAATCCCGGTGGCAAGGGCGCCAAGCCCCGCGACGGCAGTCCCGGCTGGCAGAGCGACGGCGCCTATCTGACGCCTGAAGGCGAGCGCCTAACCGATCAAATTTCCCAAGCCGCTTATCTGCGGACCGTGCAGGACTGGGTCATCCGACCGCAACTGCGCTCGGTCAAGGGCGTGGCGGGCATCGACTCGATCGGCGGCTATGAGAAACAATATGTCGTCGAGCCCGACCCCGCCAAGCTGGCGGCTTACGGCGTGTCCTACACCGACCTGGCCAAGGCCTTGGAGTCGGCCAACCTCTCTGTCGGCGCCAACTTCATCCAACGGGCCGGCGAAGCCTATCTGGTCCGCGCCGACGCACGGGTGCGCACGCTTGACGAAATCCAGAGCGCCATCATCGCCACACGGCGGACGGTGCCCGTCGCGGTGAAGGATGTCGCGACAGTTCGTGTCGGCGGCGACCTGCGCACCGGCGCCGCCAGCAAGAACGGCGACGAAGTGGTCGTCGGCACTGCCCTGATGCTGATCGGCGAGAACAGCCGCTCAGTGGCCAAGGCGGTCGGCGAGAAACTGGCGGAGGTCAAGAAGTCGCTACCGCCAGGCGTGGAGGTCACCCCAACACTGGACCGCTCGGTCTTGGTCAATGCGACGGTCGCGACCGTCGAACGCAACCTGACCGAAGGGGCGATCCTGGTCGCCGCGACACTCTTCCTGCTCTTGGGGAATGTTCGCGCGGCCTTCATCGCCGTGCTGATCATCCCGCTGTCGTTCCTGATGATGGCCATCGGCATGAACGAGCTGAAGGTGCCGGGCAATCTGATGAGCCTGGGCGCCCTGGACTTTGGTCTGATCGTCGATGGCACAGTGATTATCATCGAAAACTGCCTGCTTCGCTTGGCCGAGCGACAGCATCATCGCGGCCGACTGCTGAATCTTCCCGAACGCCTGGAAACCGTCCTGCACGCGACCCAGGAAATGATCCGTCCCACGGTCTTTGGCCAGGCGATCATCTTCCTGGTGTTCGCGCCGCTGCTGACCTTCACCGGCGTCGAGGGCAAGACCTTCTCACCGATGGCCATCACCATCATGCTGGCCCTGGGCGCGGCGTTCATCCTGTCACTGACCTTCGTGCCGGCCATGGTCGCCATCCTGATGCGTGGCAAGGTGTCGGAGAAGGAGGTCAAGGTGATCGCCTACTCCAAGCGTCACTACGACCCGGTGCTTAAGCGCGCGATCGCCAAGCCCTGGCCGTTCATCGGCGGCGGCTTGGCCCTCTTCCTGGTCGCAGGCGTGGTCTACACGACCCTCGGCCAGGAGTTCATCCCGCAGTTGGATGAGAAGAACGTCGCCATGGGGTCGCTGAAGATCCCCTCCACGGCGCTCGAACAGTCGCGCGCCATGCAGCAGCAGGTGGAAAAGGCGGTCAGCTCACTGCCGGAAGTGGAGATGATGTTCTCCAAGACCGGCACCGCCGAAGTCGCCACCGATCCCATGCCGCCCAACGTCTCGGACGGCTTTATCATCCTCAAGCCGCAGAAGGAGTGGCCCAAGGGCGTGGAGAACAAGGCCAAGGTCGTCGAGCGCATCGAGGCTAAGGTCGCGCCGTTGCTGGGCAACAGTTTCGAGGTCACCCAGCCGATCCAGATGCGGTTCAACGAACTGATCGCCGGCGTGCGCGGCGACGTCGCCATCAAGCTCTATGGCGATGATCTGGACAAGATGGGCGCCTCGGCCGCCAAGATCGGCGCGGTATTGGAAACTATCCCGGGCGCCGACGGGGTTCGGGTCGAGCAGACGGCTGGAGCCCCGACCCTGGACGTGCGGTTCGATCGCGCCGCCATCGCGCGCTTTGGGCTGACCGTCGAGGAGGTCGCCGACACGGTGGCCGCCGCGATGGGCGGACGTCAGGCCGGCGATGTCTTCGAAGGCGACAAGCGTTTCGACATCACCGTGCGGGTGCCAATGGCCCAGCGCGACGATCTCGACGCCATGGGCGCGCTGCCGGTGATGTTGCCGTCCGAAAACGGCAATGCTCAACGCTCTGTCCCACTGCGCGAACTGGTGCAGTTCCGGTTCGCCGACGGCCTCAATCAGATCAGCCGCGAGGACGGAAAGCGCCGGGTGGTCATCCAGGTCAATGTGCGGGGGCGCGACATTGGTTCGTTCGTCAACGAGGCCAAGGCCAAGGTCGACGCCGTGCCATTGCCGACCGGATCCTGGCTTACCTGGGGCGGACAGTTCGAGAACCTGAAAGCGGCAACCGCCCGCCTGGCGCTCGTCGTGCCGCTCTGCTTCGTGCTGATCTTCCTGATCCTGTACATGGCGCTGGGCGGGGTGAAGCCTGCCGCTTCGGTCTTCGCCGCCATTCCGCTGGGACTGTCCGGCGGGGTCTTCGCCTTGGCCCTGACAGGCATCACCTTCTCGATCTCGGCGGCAGTGGGCTTCATCGTCCTGGCCGGGGTGGCGGTGCTCAACGGTCTGGTGGTGATGTCGAGCGTTCGCCAGAGGCTCGACGAGGGCATGCCGGTCCCACAAGCCATCTATGAGGGTTCGATCGAGCGTTTCCGTCCGGTGTTGATGACGGGCCTGGTGCCCGCGATCGGCTTCATCCCCATGGCCTTGGCCCACGGGACCGGCGCGGAAGTGCAAAAGCCGCTGGCGATGGTGGTTATCGGCGGTCTGGTAACCGCCACGGCGGTCACGCTCGTCGTACTGCCGGCCATTGCTCAACTGGTCCTCCAGCTGGGCCGCGGTCGAACCGTCCCAGATGTGAGCCCGGCAGAGCCGTCACCTGTGACGCACTGATCCGGGGCGCCGGCGTGGCCCGTCCCACACCACGCCGGCGTGTCTCTCTTGTCGAAAGGAACGCGATGTCCCTGAAGGCTTCTCAAGCACGGCAACTCTGGATACCCGTCGGTCTGGCCGCCGCGGTGATGATCCCCGCCCTTGCTCTGAGGATCGAAGGCTGGCGGCCTAATCCAGTGCTGGATATCGCCGTGTTTGGCGTCGCGATCCTAGCAGCAGGCTTCCTGTTGTCCTGGGGCGCAGAAGCGGCGGAAAAATACCTCTCCCAAGGCTTGATCCTGGCGGCCGTAGCTCTGGTCACGGTGCTGCCCGAATACGCCGTCGACATCTACTACGCCTTCCAGGCGGGGCGATCGCCCAGTGAAGGCTATGTCGCCTTCGCGGCCGCCAACATGACAGGCGCCAACCGGTTGCTGATCGGCTTGGCCTGGCCGGCCATGGTCCTCTTGCACTGGTGGAAGAACCGGCAACGGGGCATCGAGCTGGCGCCAGTCAACGCCATCGAGATCGTCGTGCTGGGCATCTCCAGCGCCTACGCCTTCGTCATCATCCTAAAGAACACGATCAGCGCCTGGGACTCCATCGTACTGGTCGGGCTGTTTGGCCTCTACCTCTGGCGTGTCAGCAAACTGCCCAAGGCGCAGGATGAGGACGAGGCTGAAGAGCCTGGCCCAGGCGCAGTCATCGCCAAGATGTCGACCGAGGCGCGCTGGACGGTGATGATCGGCATGACCGTGGTCGCCGCCGGGGTGATTCTGGCCGTTGCCGAGCCGTTCGCCGAGTCGATGATCGACGGCGGACGCGCGCTCGGCATCGACCAGTTTTTGCTGATCCAGTGGCTGGCGCCGATCGCCAGCGAGGCGCCAGCGGTTGTCATTGCGGTGCTGTTCGTGCTCGCAGGGCGGGCGGCGGCAGGCCTGGTGGCGATGATCAGCGACAAGATCAACCAGTGGACGCTGCTGGTTGGGATGCTACCGCTGGCCATGAGCCTGGGTGCGGGGCAACTGACGGCGCTGCCGCTTGACGCGCGCCAGCATGAGGAATTTTTCCTCACCGCCGCGCAGTCTCTGTTCGGCCTAGCCCTACTGTTGCGGCTGCGGCTTTCGGTGTTCGGCGCGATCGCCTTGCTGGGCCTGTT
>JAYRLX010000534.1:0-2106 GCA_041905125.1 Caulobacter sp.
GCGTCGCTCGGCTGGATCATCACCTTGTCGCCGACGTCGGCGAAGACCATCAGGCTGGAGATCGGATGATAGCCCTCGGCGTCCGGCCCACCGACATGGAGGAACAGATTGACCTTGGCGGGCGCGAAGGCGGAAAGCCGCATGGATCTTCAAAGCTCGGTTGCGTAAAGCGGCCGTGCGATAGCTCAGTTGTGGGCCACCGTCGACTTGGCGATCGGCGCGGTCGCCGGACCCAAACCGTTTTTCAGCTTGGCTTCAGCCTCGGCCTTCTGCTTGTCATCGGGCTCGAGGCTCAGCACCCGCCGCCACTGGAACGTCGCCTCGATCTTGCGCCCCACCCGCCAGTAGGCGTCGCCCAGGTGGCCGTTCACGTCGGGATCGCCCGGCTCCATCTCGACAGCGGCTTCCAGCTTCTCCACCGCGGTCTTGTAGTCGCCGAGCCGGTAATAGGCCCATCCCAGGGAATCGAGCATGGCCCCCGACTGCGGCCGCGCGTCGACCGCCTTCTGGACCATGGCCAAGGCCTCCTTCAGGCGCTGGCCGCGATCGATCCAGCTGTAGCCCAGGAAGTTCAGCAGTTCGGGCTCGTCCGGATTGAGCTTCAGCGCCGTCTGCAGATCGCGCTCGGCCTCGGGCCAGCGGCCGCCCTGCTCCAGCGACACCGCGCGCAGATACAGCAGCCGCCAATCGGGCGAGCCGGACTCGCGGGCGATGATCGGGTCGAGCACCGCGACGGACTCGTTCCATTGGCTGTTGGACCGCAGGAGATCCGCCAGCGCCACCTGGGCGTCACGGTCGTTCGGCGCGGCCGCGGCCGCCGCGCGGGCCACTTCCAGCGCCTTGGCCTTGTCGCCCAGATCGTTCAGCGACCAGGCGGTCTTGGTCTGGGCGGTGACATAGTGCGTCGAGGTCGGCGCCACATGCGCGAAGGCCTCGATCGCGCCCTTGGGATCCTCGTTCTGGTTCATCAGGTCGCCCAGCAGCACCCAGGCCTCGTCGCGACCGGGATCGAGCCGCAGCGCCAGACGCAGATAGGCCTGGGCGAACTGGACCTGGCGCTCGCCGGCGAAGGTGGCGGCGCAGGCGATCAAGCCCTCGGCCGCGCCCTGACGGATGGTGGGCGCGGGCGGCGGCGCGCCCTTGGCCGCGGCGCGGGCGCGGGCGCGCAACAGGCCGATATCGTTCGGCGCCGTGCGAAGAGCCCCATCGTACAGGGCCACGGCGTCGTCGTGACGCTTGCGACGCTCCAGGAACGCGCCGTAGTCCAGCGTGAAGATGCTGGCGGTCGTGGCGTTGCCGGTCAGCGCCTTGTAGTCGGTCTCGGCCTCGTCATAGCGCTTGGCGCGCTCGTACAGCCGCGCCTGGCCCTGCTGGCCGAAGAACTGCACCAGCTTGTCATTGCGCAGGGTCGGCTGGACGACCGCGCCTTCCTTGTCGCCAGCCAGGGCGGCGGCCCACGGGCCCAGCAAGGCGGCCGCCTGCTGATGGGGGAAGCCGGGCGGCGAGGTCTTCAGCAGCGTCTCGGCCGTCTTGCCGTCGCCCACCGCGATCGCCTCGACCACGCGGGTCAGCACGCTCAGCCGCTTGACCGCTTCGGGCGTGTCGGCGGCCGTCGGCGCCACCGCCGCGGCGCGCGTGATGTCGCCGGCCAGCAACAGGGCCGTGAACGCCCGCTCGCCGATCAGGCCCGGGTCGTCGTCCATGGAGGCGGCCGCGTCGAAATAGGTCGCCGCCTGCTTCGACTGGCCATCGCGCAACGCCGCCTGGCCCGCCAGGAACTGGCCGTAGGAACTGCGGGTGTCGAACAGCGGCGAGCCCAGAGCGATCGGCCCCCGCATCGTGATCTCACGGGGCACGCTGGAACAGGCGGCCAGGGCGGCGACGGAAACGCAGGCGAGGAGGACTTTGATACGCGTCATGGCCGCACCCTCGGAGGTTTCGAGGCGGTCCGCAACAAAAAGCCTCCCGGAAACACCGGGAGGCTTTCAAGCGCGTCAGGCGCTGTCTTTACATGTTCGGATAGTTCGGTCCGCCGCCGCCTTCCGGCGTGATCCAGACGATGTTCTGCGTCGGATCCTTGATGTCGCAGGTTTTGCAGTGGACGCA
>JAYRLX010000535.1:0-2102 GCA_041905125.1 Caulobacter sp.
GCCATGCTCGGCGCGGCGACAGGGTCGCTCCGCACGTGGGCGGCCCGGGCGCCCGCCGCCCCGAACGCGGCAAGGCTCGCCAGGGCGACGAGGAGCGCCAGCGCGCCTCGCCGCCGAAGCGTCCACCACACGGCCGTAAGCGCTAGGGCGGCGACGCCGAGCCACCACACAGACGGCTCCCGTCCGGCCTCCAGATAGGCCGCCGCGCCCAACCCAAAGGTGACCGGCGCCCACAGGAACGCCCTGGCTTCATTGTCGCGCAGTTCCGCCAGGCCGAGCGCCGTCAGGGCGCGGACAGACATCGGCTTGACCGCCACTCGAGGCGGGAGATCGGCAACTTCCGACCCTAACACGCGGAAACCACGGGATTTTTGACAGCTTGGCCAACTTCGCCGCAGCGCGCGAAACCGCTAGGCCTCGCGTGAACCGCCATGCTAAGACGCCCCGCCCAAGCCGCGTCGCGGCTCGCGTTTTTCGACGCCGCCCTGGCGTCCAGCCTTGCAGCCTTGAAGTCCATGTCGAACCCCTCACCTACTGGCCCAAATCCCACGGGCGTCGTCACGCGCTTCGCCCCCTCGCCCACCGGTTTCCTGCATATCGGCGGCGCCCGCACGGCGTTGTTCAACTGGTTATATGCACGGCATACGGGAGGGAAGTTCCTTGTTCGCGTCGAGGACACCGATCGCGAGCGTTCGACCGAAGCCGCCGTGGCCGCGATCTTCGAGGGCCTCGACTGGCTGGGCCTGAAGTCCGACGAGGACGTGATCTTCCAGCACACCCGCGCGCCGCGTCACGTCGAGGTGGTGCACGAGCTGCTGGCCAAGGGCCGCGCCTATCGCTGCTGGATGACCGTCGAAGAGCTGGAAGTCGCCCGCGAGAAGGCCCGCGCCGAAGGCAAGGCGATCCGCTCGCCGTGGCGCGACGCGCCCGAAGGCGACCTGTCGGTCCCGCACGTGATCCGCTTCAAGGGCCCGCTGGACGGCGAGACCCTGGTCGACGACATGGTCAAGGGTCCGGTGACCTTCCGCAACATCGAGCTGGACGACCTGGTTCTGCTGCGCGCGGACGGCGCCCCGACCTATAACCTCGCCGTGGTGGTCGACGACCACGACATGGGCGTCACCCACGTCATCCGGGGCGACGACCACCTGAACAACGCCGCCCGCCAGACCCTGATCTATCAGGCGATGGACTGGGCCGTGCCGGCCTTCGCCCATATCCCGCTGATCCACGGTCCGGATGGCGCCAAGCTCTCCAAGCGCCACGGCGCTCAGGCCGTCGGCGAGTTCGCGGATCTCGGCTACATCCCCGAAGGCATGCGCAACTACCTGGCGCGCCTCGGCTGGGGCCACGGCGACGACGAGGTCTTCAACGACGAGCAGGCGATCAGCTGGTTCGACGTGGCCGACGTGGTCAAGGCGCCCGCGCGCCTGGACTGGGCCAAGCTGAACCACATCAACGCCCAGCACCTGCGCAAGGCCGACGACGCCCGCCTGACCGCGCTCGCCCTGGCCGCCGCCGAGAAGCGCGACGAGCCCCTGCCCGCCGACGCCCGCGAGCGCATCGCTCGCACCGTCCCGGAAGTGAAGGAAGGCGCCAAGACCATCCTGGAGTTGGTGGATCACTGTGCGTTCGCACTGAAGACCCGCCCGCTGGCCCTGGACGAAAAGACGCAGAAGCAGCTGACGGATGAAACCGTCGAGCGCCTCAAGCGCTTGCGTGAACAGCTGGCGGCCGCGCCGGCGTTCGACGCCGCCACGCTGGAGACCGTGTTGAAATCATTCGCGGAATCGGAAGGCGTCGGCTTCGGCAAGTTCGGCCCGGCTCTGCGCGGTATCCTGACCGGCGGCGCACCGGCGCCGGATCTGAACAAGACCATGGCCGCCCTGTCCCGCGAAGAGAGCTTGGGACGACTTGACGACGCCCTGGCGCCGCGCGCATGAGGCGCTATAACGCACCCGCGAAAACGAAAGTTGGACTGCTCGTTCCAATTTATGAAGGGGTCTAAGTATGACCGATAAAGCCACGCTGACGATCGGCGACAAGAGCTACGACCTGCCGATCCTCAAGGGCAGCACGGGTCCGGACGTCCTCGACGTCCG
>JAYRLX010000536.1:0-2102 GCA_041905125.1 Caulobacter sp.
AAAACTCGATACGGGTTCGCCTTGATCGTCGCAGGCGCCGCGATCGGGCGGATTCCGACAGGTCGCTGTCGCCAGGCCGGACGCTGTCGTCAAACTGTCATGTAACTGTCGCATAAGCACAGCGCCGGCCGGTCATAGATCGGGCCCGGGGGAAGGCCGCGATCCTGCGGAGCCTTCGACACTTCTGGCGCAAGATTAGCTTCACGCATGCTGACCTGGCTTTCGCTCCTTGTCCTGGCGCTGTTCTCCGGCGCGGCCTTCATGGCCGGCCGCCGTCGCGCCGTGGCCGCCGCCGGAGGCCGCGCGCGCGTCCTCCACTCCCTGCCGGACTACTACGGGACCTACGCGGCCCTGTGGGCCGGCGTTCCTGCGGCCTTGCTGCTGCTGCTGGGCGTGATGTTCGGCGGCCGCGTCGAGGACGCGATCCTGCAGTCGAGCCGTCCGGCCGCCGTCCAGGCGCTGGAGCCCGACCGCCAGGACGTCTTCTATAGCGACGCCCACGCGATCGCCGCCGGCAAGGCGCCCAGCGAGGTGACCTACGAGGGGGAGCTGAAGGCCGCCCTGGACGTTAAGGTCGCCGAGGCTCGCCGCATCGAGACCTTCCTGAAGGTCGGCGTCCTGGCCGCCGCGGGCGTGCTGGCCCTGGCCGGCTTCCTGCTGGCCTTCCCGAAGATCTCCACCGAATTCCGCGCGCGCAACCGGGTCGAAGGCTGGATTGGCATGCTGCTGATCGGCTGCTCGGTCGCCGCGGTGCTGACCACCCTGGGCATCGTGCTGTCGCTGGTCTGGGAAAGCTGGCGCTTCTTCCAGAGCGTCAATCCGCTGTCGTTCCTGTTCGGCACCGAGTGGAGCCCGCAGATCGCCATGCGCGCCGACCAGGTCGCCTCGTCGGGCGCCTTCGGAGCCGTGCCGCTGTTCGCCGGCACCTTCCTGATCATGTTCATCGCCATGCTGGTGGCCGCGCCCGTCGGCCTCTACTCGGCGATCTATCTGTCGGAATACGCCAGCCGCGGCGTCCGCGGCGTGATCAAGCCTCTGCTCGAGGTGCTGGCCGGCGTGCCGACCGTGGTCTACGGCTTCTTCGCCGCCCTGACGGTGGGCCCGCTGTTCCGCGCCGGCTTCAACGCCATCGGCGCGGCCCTGCCGCCCGGCCCGATGGCCACCTACCTGATGGAAGTCCAGAACCAGATGGCGCTGGTCGCCGGGGTGGTGATGGGGATCATGCTGATCCCGTTCGTCTCCTCGCTGTCGGACGACATCATCAACGCCGTGCCGCAAAGCCTGCGCGACGGCAGCTACGCCATGGGCGCGACCAAGTCGGAGACGGTCAAGAAGGTCGTCCTGCCGGCCGCCCTGCCGGGCATCATGGCCGCCATGCTGCTGGCCATGTCCCGCGCCGTCGGCGAGACCATGATCGTGACCATGGCCGCCGGCCTGCAGGCCAAGCTGACCGCCAACCCGCTCGACACGGTGACCACCGTCACCGTCCAGATCGTCACCCTGCTCACCGGCGACCAGGAATTCGACAGCCCCAAGACGCTGTCGGCCTTCGGTCTCGGCCTCACCCTGTTCGTGGTGACGCTGTGCCTGAACATCATCGCCCTGCGCATCGTCCAGAAGTACCGGGAACAATATGACTGACGCGACCCTCGGCGCGGCCGCCCCGCGCTCGGCCTTCTCGGCCGCCGACGACCGTCTGAAGAAGCGTCACCGCGCCGAGCGCCTGTTCAAGGCCCAAGGCGTCGCGGCGATCATCATCGCCATGGTGTTCCTGGTGGTGCTGGTGGGCCGGATCGTGGCCCAGGGCTACACGACGTTCGAGACCCACACCCTCAGCGTGCCGGTCTATCTGAACCCGGACCGCATCGACACGTCCGACCTCTCGGGGGTCAACTACGACTACATCGTCGCCGAGGCGGTGATGAAGAAGCTGGGCGTGCAGGACGACGACCTAGGCACCACCTCCAGCAAGGTGCAGGATCTGGTGTCGCGCGACTTCGGCTTCCAGCTGCTGAACAAGATCAAGGCCGACCCCAAGCTGATCGGCCAGACGATCACCGTCTCCGGTCCGCTGAAGGCCGACGCCGATCTCTACTTCAAGG
>JAYRLX010000083.1:0-11801 GCA_041905125.1 Caulobacter sp.
TGAACTTGGATCCGCTAAGAACCAGGCGACCCAGGGGCCGCGTCTTATGGTTAAGCAAACGTATCCAGCGATTCCGCCGCCCCTAATGCGGCGCGCCGTCGCGGCAAATTTGTCTAGCGACTAGGCGAATTCTGCCAGGTTTCGCGCAGTTCGCGCTTCAGGACCTTGCCGATATGGCTGCGCGGCAGGGCGTCGACGAAACGAACCTCCGCCAGCCTCTGGGTCTTGCCGACCTTGTCGTTGACGAAGGTTCGGATGGCTTCCGGATCGGCCTCGCCGCGCACGGCCACGAAGGCCACCGGCGTCTCGCCCCAGGCGTCGGAGGGCACGCCGACCACCGCCGCCTCGACCACCGCCGGATGGGTCGCCAGCACCGCCTCCAGGTCGGACGGATAGATGTTGAAGCCGCCGCTGATGATCATGTCCTTCTTGCGGTCCATCAGCGTCAGGAAGCCCTCCTCGTCGAACCGGCCGACGTCGCCGGTGCGGATGAAGGTCCAGCCCTCGGGCGAGATCCAGGTGGCCTCGGCGGTCTTGTCGGCCCGGCCGTGATAGCCGTTCATCATCGAGGCCGAGCGGCCGACGATCTCGCCGACCACGCCGGGACCGACCTGGACGCCGTCCTCGTCGATCAGGCGGATGTCGTGGCCGGGCGCGGGACGCCCCACCGTGTGCAGCTTGTCCGGATGCTCGTGGGCCATGAGGATGCAGGTGCCGCCGCCCTCGGTCATGCCGAAATATTCGACCAGGCCGCCTTTCCAGCGGCGCAGCACTTCGCCCTTCAGTTCGGCCGAGAACGGCGCGCTGGTGCAGAACTTCATCCGCGTGGACGACAGGTCGTAGCGGTCGAAGTCCGGGTGCTCCATCAGGCGGCGGTACTGCACCGGCACCAGCATGGTGTGGGTGATGCGATGCTGCTCGGCCAGCTGCAGATAGCGGACGACGTCGAACTTCTTCATCAGCACGACGGTCCCGCCGCCGGCCAGGGTCGGGAAGAAGCAGACGAGCGTCGTGTTGGAATAGAGCGGCGTCGACAGCAGGCTGACCGGCGCGTGGGCGTAGCCGATCGTGTCGCCGACGAAGATGTGCTTCCAGCGCATGCCGTGCGACTGGACGATGCCCTTGGGCGTGCCGGTCGTGCCGCTGGAATAGATGATGTTGAACGGGTGCTTCGGCCCGATCTCGACCGCCGTCGGCGTCGCGCCCTCGGGGGCCAGCCAGGCGTCGAAGGCCTCGCCCGCGCCATCATCGCTTAAAGGCGAGCCATCCAGCGCGATCTGGCGGACCGGGACGGGCGCGGGCGCCTGGGCCTGCGCCACGCCCGCGTCGAGGAAGAACAGCTTGGCGCCGCAGTCGGCGACCATGCCGGCGATGGCCTCGGGCGTCGACGACGGCGCGATCGGCGCGACCGCCACGCCGGCGCGCAAGGCGCCCAGGAACAATGCGGCATAGGGGATCGACGACAGGGCGCAGACGGCGACGGCCTCGCCGGGCGCGATCCCGTCGCGCTGCAGGGCGGCGGCGACGCGGTCGGCCAGGGCGTCGAACTGGGCGTAGGTGACCGCCTCGCCGGTCTCCATGACGACGGCGAGACGGTCGGGGTTCTCCCGGGCCCGCTCACGCAGAATCTCGCCGATGGTCCCGTAGTCGGCGGCGATCATGGCGGCGAGGATGGACATGGGAAACGCCTCTACAAAATCCCCCTTCCCCCTTTTGATGGGGGAAGGGTTGGGGATGGGGGTGACACCGTTAGACGTGGGGGCGCGGCTTCAACCGCCGCATCACCCCACCCCTACCCCCTCCCCATCAAGGGGAGGGGGATTCAGCTAAGCGTCCTTGAACCCCTTGCCCTCGGCGACCAGGCGCTCCAGCAGGGCCGAGGGCTTGAAGTCGTCGCCGAGCTCGGCGTGGAATTCCTTCATCTTGGCCAGGATCTTGTCGAGGCCGACGAGCTCGCCCCAGAACATCGGGCCGCCGCGATAGACCGGCCAGCCGTAGCCGTTGATCCAGACGATATCGATGTCGGACGCGCGGATGGCCTTGCCCTCTTCCAGGATTTTCGCGCCCTCGTTGACCATCGGATAGAGGCAGCGCTCCAGGATCTCCTGGTCGGTGATCTGCCGGCGCTGGATCTGGCGCTTCTCGGCAAAATCAAGGATGAGATGCTCGACGACCGGCGAGGGGCTGGCGTTGCGGTTCTCGTCGTAGTCGTAGAAGCCCTTGCCGTTCTTCTGGCCGCGACGGTCCATCTCGCACAGCACTTCGCGCACGGTCGAGGAGCTGGTCTTGGCCGGGTCCCAGCCGATGTCGAGACCGGCGAGATCGCTCATCGCGAACGGCCCCATCGGCAGGCCGAAGTCGTACAGAACCCGGTCGACGTCCCAGGGCATGGCGCCTTCCAGGATCAGCTTCTGGGCCTCGCGCTGGCGCTGGGCCAGCATGCGGTTGCCGACGAAGCCGTAGCAGACGCCCACCAGCACCGCGACCTTGCCGATGGTCTTCGACAGCTTCATGCAGGTGGCGATGACCTCTTTCGAGGTCTTGTCGCCGCGCACCAGTTCCAAGAGGCGCATGACGTTGGCCGGCGAGAAGAAGTGGGTGCCGATCACGCTTTCCGGACGGCTGGTCACCGCCGCGATCTCGTTGACGTCGAGATACGAGGTGTTGGTCGCCAGGATCGCGCCGGGCTTGGCGATCTTGTCCAGCTTGGCGAAGACCTCCTTCTTGATCTCCATCAGCTCGAACACGGCCTCGATGACCATGTCGCAGTCGGCCAGCGCCTCCATCTCCATGGAGGGCGTGAGCAAGCCCATGCGCTTTTCGACGTCGTCCTGGGTCAGGCGGCCCTTCTTGGCGGTGTTCTCGTAGTTCTTGCGGATGACGCCGACGCCGCGCTCGAGGTTCTCCTTCTTGGCCTCGATGATCGTCACCGGGATGCCGGCGTTCAGGAAGTTCATGGCGATGCCGCCGCCCATGGTGCCGGCGCCGATGACGCCGACCTTCTTGACCGGGATCGTCGGGGTGTCGTCCGGCACGTCCGGGATCTTGGCGGCCTGGCGTTCGGCGAAGAACACATAGCGCTGGGCGGCCGACTGGCTGCCGGTCATCAGCTCCATGAACAGCCGGCGCTCTTCCTTCAGGCCCTCGTCGAACGGCAGGTTCACCGCCGCCTCGATGCACTTGATGTTGTTCTCGGGGGCCATGAAGCCGCGGAACTTCTTGGCGTTGGCCTTGCGGAAGGCCTCGAAGATCTCGGGCTTGCCGCGCGCGGCCTCGACCTTGTCGTTGAGCTCGCGGACCTTGTTCAGCGGACGGTTCTCGGCCACGACCTTGCGGGCGAAGGCGATGGCGCCGTCACGCAGCTTGCCCTCCTCGACCAGCTCGTCGAACAGGCCCATGGCGTGGGCGGCCTTGGCCGGGACGTGCTGGCCGCTGGTCACCATCTCCAGCGCCTTCTCGACGCCGACGATGCGCGGCAGGCGCTGGGTGCCGCCGGCGCCGGGCAAGAGGCCGATGTTCACTTCCGGCAGGCCCGCCTTGGCCGAGGGGACGGCGACGCGATAGTGCGCCACCAGCGCCACCTCCAGGCCGCCGCCCAGGGCGGTGCCATGGATCGCCGCGACCACGGGCTTGGGCGCGTTCTCGATGATGGCCTGGACGTCCTGCAGCGACGGACCGGTCATGGCCTTGCCGAACTCGGTGATGTCGGCGCCGGCGATGAAGGTCTTGCCGTCGCAGATCAGCACGATCGCCTTGACCGCCGGGTCGGCGATGGCGGCCTCGAAGGCGCCCTTCAGCCCCTCGCGGACCACGGCCGACAGGGCGTTGACCGGCGGCGAGTTCAGCGTGACGACGCCGACGTCGCCTTCCACGGAGAAATCAGTGACGGCGTTGATCGCGGCCATGCGGCTTCCACCCTTGCTTCTGTTGATTTTCGGCTTGAACAACCGTTTGAGAAACCCTGCACGCTCCGGCGCAGATGTCCAGACCGCCGTAACGGCGCCCAATTCGGAGGCGCCCGCCGTTGACGGACCGCGCATCCATACTGCAAATTCGAACAATAGTTTCAGTCGTGATCGAGCGGGCCGTCCACGCGCCAGCGGCAGGCGGCGCAGTGTCTGTATTTCCGAAAGAATGATCGCGTCTGTTCAGGGCGTTCGCGGTGAGACACGGGCTTTGGACGCGCCTTGCACGCGTCCCGACGTTTCGAAGCCCATGCTCCGCGAGCGCGGCGCGCCTCCCCCCGGCGCGACCGACTTCGGTGTGTCCCTCGGCGCGGGAGCCCCCCTCCCGCGCCGGATTTTTGGGAAGAATGAGCGCCCCCTCCGTCTCGTCGCTTCGCGCCGATCCACCTCCCCCGTTACACGGGGGAGGATGACCTCCTCCTCACCCGCGAAGCGGGGGAGGTGGCGCGCGGCGAAGCCGCGTGACGGAGGGGGCGCTCCCTAAAACCTCACCCCGCCGCCTCGGTCAGGCTGGAATACACCAGCGTCCGCAGCTCGCGGCGGATCGGATAGGCGCTGGACGGCATCAGCTGGGTCATGAACACCACCGCCAGGTCCTCGACCGGGTCGATCCAGAAGGCGGTCGAGGCCATGCCGCCCCAGAAGTATTCGCCCAGCGAGCCCAGGTTCTTGGTCCGCGCCTGGTCGACGGTCATGGCGAAGCCGAGGCCAAAGCCCAGCCCCTCGAACACCGCCTCGCTGAACAGCGACTTCGACAGCTGGGTCAGCTCCTGGCCGCCGGGCAGGTGGTTCATGGTCATCAGCTTGATGGTCTTGGGGCTGAGCAGCCGCGCGCCGTCCAGCTCGCCGCCGTTCAGCAGCATGCGGCAGAAGCGCATGTAGTCGTCGGCCGTCGAGACCAGGCCGCCGCCGCCCGACTTCAGGGACGGATCGCTCAGATAGCGGCTCTTTTCCGGGTCGTCCTGCAGCACCACCTTGCCCGACGGCGTCAGGGCGTAGCAGGCGGTGAAGCGGGCGCGCTGGCTCTCCGGAACGAAGAAGCCGGTGTCGACCATCTTCAGCGGATCGAAGATGCGGGTCTTCAGGAAGACGTCGAACGGCTGGCCCGAGATGGTCTCCACCAGATAGCCCAGCACGTCGGTGGCCACGGAGTAGTTCCAGGACTCGCCCGGCGAGAACTCCAGCGGCACGGTCCCCAGGGTGTCGACGAAGGCCTGCAGGCCGCCCTCGCTGTCGACGCCGTCCAGCTTCAGCTTGCGATAGGCCGCGTCGATATTGGTGCGCTGCTGGAAGCCGTAGGTCAGGCCGGCCGTGTGCCGCAGCAGGTCGATCATCCGCATCGGCTCGCGCGTCGGCGTGGTCAGGAAGGCGCCCTGCACGCCGCCGTTGAAGACGCCCAGATTCCGCCAGGCCGGGATGAAGCGGTGCACCGGATCGTCCAGCGCCACCAGACCGTCCTCGACCAGCATCATGAAGGCGACGCTGGTGATCGGCTTGGTCATCGAATAGATGCGGAACAGACTGTCGGCCTTCAGCGGCTTTCCGCGCTCGACATCCGCATGGCCCAGCACCGACGTGTAGGCTAGCTGGCCGCGCCGCCAGACTTGGGTCAGGGCGCAGGGCAGTTTTCCACTGTCGATATATTTGGACTGGATGAAGCCATCGATGCGCTTCAAGCGCTCGGACGACATTCCCACGGCTTCCGGCGTACTCAAGATTTTCTCTCCCCTGCGCGTTGTCTTTTTGGCGTCGCCCGAAAAAGCGAGCGCGACGTTCCGTCGCAACCCAAACTTTACCCCGATGGGCGCATCCTAATTGAAGACGAGGGAATCAGGATGGGCAAGCACTTGGACGCGGGGGCTGCCTCAAGGATCGAAGCGGCGGCCGCCGACTGGTTCTTCCAGAACAGCCTCGACATGTTCGTCGTGCTGCACGACCGGACCATCGCCCGCGTCAATCCCGCCTGGACCCAGTCGACCGGCTGGAGCCCCGAGGACTCGCTCGGCCGGCACATGCACGACTTCTTCCACCTGCACGACACGCCGATCATCGAGGATATCGGCCGCATCCTGCAGGCGCGCGGCCAGGCCACCGGCGAACACCGCCTGGCCCGCAAGGGCGGCGGCTGGCTGTGGGTGCGCTCGCAGTCCAAGGTGCTGGAGGGCGGCGACCTCCTGATCGTGTTCCAGGACCGCACCGAGGAGCGGGCCCGCAACATCGCCCGCCAGCAGGCCGAGCGCTCCAACGAGCTCCTGCGCACCGCCACCGGCGTCTATGTCTGGCGCTTCAACGCCCGCAAGGGAATCTACGTCTTCGAGCAGGACATCCCCACGCCCAGCCATCCGGAAGGCGGGGTGCGGACCATGTCGATCTCGGAGATGACCCAGTCCATCCATCCCGACGACCGCGACCGCGCCTGGGAGGCCCTGTCGCGCACCCTGCGCACGGGCGAGCACATCGAGATCGACTACCGCTACCTGGATCCGCCCGTGAACCGGTGGGCGCACATCCACTCGTCCTGGCGCGGCGTCCGCGGCGCCAGTCCCGAGACCTGGGACGTGATCGGCATCAGCCAGGACGTCACCGAGCTGGTCGAGGCCCGCGACGCGGCCCTGGCCGCCGCCGACGCCAAGAGCCAGTTCCTGGCCAATATGAGCCACGAGATCCGCACGCCGATGAACGGGGTGCTGGGCGTGCTGCATCTGCTGAAGAAGGAGCGGCTTTCGGCCGATGGCCGTCGCCTGCTGAACGAGGCGCTGGACTGCGGCGAGATGCTGTCCCAGCTGCTGAACGACATCATCGACGTCTCGCGGATCGAGGCGGGCAAGCTGGAGCTGGCGGACGAGCCGACCGAACCGGCCGAGCTGCTGCGCGGCGTCGCCGAGATGCTGCGTCCGCAGGCCGAGGCCAAGGGCCTCTATCTGCGGGTCGAGACGGCTGGGGATCTTGGCTGGGTGATCACCGACCCGCTGCGCCTGCGCCAGGCCCTGTTCAACCTGCTGGGCAACGCCGTGAAGTTCACGCTGGAGGGCGGGGTCGTCGCGCGGCTGTCGGGTCGGCGGGAGGGCCAGCGCCTCCACCTGCGCTACGAGATCGAGGACACCGGCGTCGGCATCGACCCCGAGGCGGCCGCCAAGCTGTTCGAACGCTTCCGGCAAGGCGACGGCTCGACGACCCGCCGCTTCGGCGGCTCGGGCCTGGGCCTGGTGATCTGCCGGCGCCTGGCCGAGCTGATGGGCGGCGACGTCGGCTTCGACAGCACGCCGGGCAAGGGCTCGACCTTCTGGATCGAGATCGAGGCCGAGGTCAGCGCGGCGCCGGTCGAGGCTCATGACGACGACGACGACACGCCGCTGTTCGCCGGCCTGCGGGTGCTGCTGGTCGAGGACAACGCCACCAACCGCCTGATCGCCGGCCGCATGCTCGAGGCCCTGGGGGCCGAGGTCAGCCTGGCCGAGGACGGCGTCCAGGGCGTGGCCATGGCCCGCGAGGGCTTCGACCTGATCCTGATGGACATCCAGATGCCCGGCATGGACGGCGTCGAGGCCACCCAGCGCATCCGCGCCCTGCCCGCCCCGATCGGGACCGCCCCGATCCTGGCCATGACCGCCAACGCCATGGCCCACCAGCAGGCCGGCTATGTCGCCGCCGGCATGGACGGCGCAATCGCCAAGCCCCTCTCCCCCGCCGCCCTGGCCCGCGCCATCATCCAGGTGCTGACGACGAACCGCGACGGGACCTTGAGGGCGTCGTAGGGAGCGATCCGAAGGTATGGTTGTCGCCGGGCGATCAGCCCGCCCCTGTCAGCGCTCCTCCCCCTGAAACATTCCTGACAAACCCCGACGCTAGGGGAGGCGATTGTCCCTCTACGGAAGGGATGGTCTTTCGGGCCGCGCCTCGGACGCCTAGATAGGCGAGACGTCCGATCGCGCCGGCTCCTGGCCCGCGCGTTTTTGGGGTGAGTTCGATGGACGATGGTCGGATCGGCGGGACGGCGACAGCGCGCTACGCCCGCAAGAAGGAGACGATCCTGGCGGCCGCCACGGCGATCCTGAACCGCCAGGGCGTGCGCGGCATGACGCTGTCCGACGTCGCCGCCCAGGTGGGCCTCAACACCACCAGCGTCACCTACTACTACCGCAAGAAGGACGACCTGGCCGCCGCCTGCTTCATGCGCGGGCTGGAGCGCCTGGAGGCCATGGTCGAGGAGGCCGCCGCCCAGGGCTCGCCCGCCGACCGCATCGTCAAGTTCATCGACCTTTATCTCGACCTGCATCGCCGCGTGCGCCTGGGCGAGGCCACGCCCCTGACCAGCTTCGCCGAGGTCAAGGCGCTGAAGGAGCCCCTGCGCGGCTCGGTGGTCGAGGCGTTCAACAACCTGTTCCGGCGCGTGCGCGGCTTCTTCGACGATCCGTCCCTGGCGCACCTGGACAAGCGCCAGCGCAACGCCCGCGCCCACCTCCTGATGGAGCAGGTGTTCTGGTCGGGGCGATGGCTGCGTCGCTACGACGTCGAGGACTATGGCCGGGTGCGCGACCGGATGGGCGACATCCTGCTGAACGGCCTGCCGGCCAGCGGCCGGGCCTGGGCGCCGCGCCCCCTGCCCGACCCGACCCCGGCCTCCCAGGAGGGCCTGGAATGGCGCGAGACCTTCCTGGTGGCCGCCACCCGCCTGATCAACCAGCGCGGCTATCGCGGCGCCTCGGTCGAGGAGATCTCGGCGGCGCTGAACGTGACCAAGGGCTCGTTCTACCACCACCACGACGATAAGGACGCCCTGGTCGCCGAGTGCTTCGAGCGCACCTTCACCGTCACCCGTCGCTCGCAGCTGGACGCCAGGACCCTGGACGCCGATTGCTGGACCCAGCTGGTTTCGACCGCCGCCGGCCTGACCAGCTACCAGCTGTCCGAGCACGGGCCGCTGCTGCGCGCCTCGTCGCTGGGCGCCCTGCCCGAACCGCTGCGCGGCGACATGGCCGACGGCTACATGCGCGGTTGGCAGCGCTTCGCCTCGATCATCTCCGACGGGATCGCCGACGGCTCGATCCGCCCGATCGACCCCAGCATCGCCGCTCACATGATCAACTCGATGCTGAACGCGGCGGCCTCGCTGCCGACCTGGGTCCCCGGCCTGGACGGCGAGGAAGCCGCCGAGCTGTTCGCCCGGCCGCTGCTGACGGGGGTGTTGGGGTAGTCGCCGTCCAATCCTTGCGACACATTAACCATAACCTAGGTCGCGCCGCCCGCGCCTGATACGCTCAAGGCACTGATTCGCCTCGAGTCTCGCCGCATGACGACGATCAATCCGTACTCGTCGACCTACGCGCCCGGCCTGACCGCCGGCCAGACGGCGACGCAGCGCGCCAACCAGGCGACCGGCTACGGCCAGACCCGCGACCAGAGCCCGACGATCAACACCCCGGCGGTGAACGTCACCCTCTCGCCCGCCGCCCAGGCCGCGCTGAGGGCCCAGACCGACTCCCGCACGACCGAGGGCGTGGTCGCCGAGGCCAAGGCCCAGATCGCCGCGCTGCTGAAGGCGGCCAAGACCACCAGCGCGCTGAAGGACGGCGATCCCACGATCGACGTCTCGGGCCTGGACCGTCGCACGCTCTACGCCGTGGCCAGCAACCAGGGCGGCGGCTTCCCGATCGAGCAGCAGGTGGTCGCGTCGCTGGCGCTGAAGGCCAAGAGCGACCAGACGCTGGCCGCGCCCGCCGCTCAGGCGCGGCTGACCGGCGACTACGCCACCCTCTACCAGACCGCCATCGACCAGATGGACGCCGCCGGCCCGGAGGAGAAGGCGTCGGCCGCCTGGAGCCGCGACCGCGCCGCCCTGGTCGAGGCGCGCGGCCAGGCCATCGCCCGCCCGGGCCTGGCGCCCGTCGGCGTACAGAACGACACGGTCGCCGCCTATATGCACGACGCCGGGAGCGTCGTGGCCGGCGCCAAGACCCGCGACTTCGGCAAGGTCGCGACCGATGTCCGCGCCGCCCTCGACAAGCAGTATTCCCTGGCGGTGCATCCGGACGCGGCCAAGGGCCCCGACAGCGGCGACATCGACTTCCGTCGGTTCGACGACCGCTCGCTGGCCGCGGTGGCGCTGAACCAGGACGGCCAGTTCTCGGCCCACGAGGCCCGCATGGCCCAGATCGAGATCCGCTCGCGCGACAGCGCCGCGATCAAGGCCAGCTACCAGTCGACCAGCGCCAACGAGGGCGGCTTCGGCAAGGCGATGATCACCCGCTACGCCGGCATGACCGCCGAGGAGCGCCAGGCCTCCGGCTGGACGCCGCAGACCTACAGCAAGATGGTCGAGCTCCAGGCCTCGCGCGACAAGCTGGGCCAGATGTTCAACGCGGATGGCTCGATGGCCGGACCGCCGAGCTTGCTGGATTATTTGTAGGTAGCCCCGCAGGCCTCGCCTGCCTTGCCAAAATTTGCCAACGGCGCGATGCTGGCCTTATGACGACGATGAACATCTCGCTGCCTGATACGCTCAAGGACTTCGTCGATGAGCAGGTTACAGGCCGTGGTTATGGATCGAGCAGCGAGTATGTGCGCGAGCTGATCCGCAAGGACCAGGATCGTCAAAAGCTGCGCGGCCTGCTGCTCGAGGGGGCCAACTCTCCGCCGAGCGCCGTCTCTGATGAAGACTACTTCGCAGCCCTAAGGGCGCGTGTGCGCGGCCAACGGTGACGGCGTACCGGATCGTTCGGCGCAGGCGCGCCGAACAGGATGTCGATGAAGCGCTAGCCTTCTACCTGGCCGAGGCCAACGGCGAGGTCGCGCTCGGGTTCATCGAGGCTCTGGAGCAATGCTATCGCCGGATCGGTGAAAGCCCCGCCGCCGGCTCCAACCGCTACGCCCACGAACTCGACCTGCCCGGCCTGAAAGTTCGAGCGCTGAAGGGCTATCCCTATCTCGTTTTCTATGTCCAGCGCGCGGACCACATCGACGTTTGGCGTGTCCTGCACGCCGCCAGCGACATCCCGGCCTGGATCAGCGACGAGGAGCTTTAGCCCTCACCCCAGCGTCAGGAACCCGTGCGCTTGGGCCAAGCTCTCGCCGGCGGCGATGCGGGCGCTGGGGTTGGGCTTGGGTTCGCCGACCTTGACCAGGGTGTTGCGGTCGACGTGCTTGAACGGCTCGTCGCGGCCGCGGACCTGCAGCATCGTCGTCGAGACGTAGGACCAGCCGCCATCGTCTTCGAAGCGGACGTCCAGCTGGTAGGAGTCCGTCCGGAACGCCCACTCCAGGAAGTCCGTCGAGCAGATGCCGTAGCCCGGCCCGCCGCGCTCGGCGCGCACTGAGAGGCCCGAGCCGTCGGCGTTCGCCTGGCCCTTGGCCAGGGCCACCTGGCCGCGCGGGATGGCCAGGGTCTGCATGATCAGCCCCGTCGCCGGCTCCCACAGCCAGTAGCCGATCTGGTCGTGGAAGGTGACATCCTCGTCCGAGGCGACGATGTGGATGTGGTAGCGCAGGCCGTACAGCAGCTGCGGGCCGTTCGCCTGCGGGTCGATCGGGTGCAGCGCGATGCGCTCGAGGAACTCGCGGCGCTCGGGCCCGTCGGCCTTGGGATTCACGTCGACGCCCTTGCGGCCTTCCCAGACGCCGGCCAGACGGGTCAGCGGCCCCAGATTGGCCAGGGTGTCCGGATCAACGTCTTCCGGTTCGGAGAAAATGTCGGCGGGGAACTCGCTCATGCGTCCTTGGGTCTATCACATCCCGCCGAAGGTCAAGCTTGCGAAGGGATCGGTTCGTCCGGCGGCGTCCTCGCCTCGTATAAACGTCGCATATAGGGGGCGCTGGTGACAGGACTGAGATCATCGCAAC